>CAIJTL010001052.1 GCA_903823545.1 uncultured Planctomycetaceae bacterium | reverse complement strand
CTGTGCCGCTGATTCACGGCAGCGAGGTAGTCAATGAACCCACTCGGCCCAACCGGTTCCGTTACCCAGGTCGTCTCTTTGCCGATTGTGATCTTCGGCACAAACTCGGGCTTCGGTTTCGCGTTGGTCTTCTCAACCACACCATCCTGAGCCAACGCTGAAAGGCTCAAACAGAGCAGCAGGATCAGCACACCCCAACGATCTCGAACTCGAATGGCAGCCATGACGCAGGATCCCTGTTTGTGATTTCGATTCGAGGCCACTCGCTTACTCGATCTTGCTGGCGCTTCAATTTGTCTAACCAATCTGAGAATTCAACGCACAATCCCATCTCACGTCATATGCCGTGCAGTGGAGGCTGAGCCGCAACCAGAATTGATGATTGGGAAAAGCAACTATGCCGACACAGACCTGCGAACCAGCGGAACACTAATCAGCACTAATCAACGCTAATGACACAAAGCCCTAAGTCTGATTAGCGAAGATCAGCGCTGATTAGTGTTCGCAACAACTTGACTCATTCACAACAACTCTGGAGCGTGAAGAAGTCTAAGTCGCCCCTCAACCAATCAACGAGGTCGTAAGCATCTCGCGGTACTCGGCCTCTGTCTGTCCGAAGATTTGTGAGAAGGCAGCGTCATCGACGGCACCGCGCTGGAAGCGGCGTTTCTCGAAGATGGGCATGGTTTGGCCGGTGATTGCTTCAACGCCGCGGCGAACGATTTCTCCCTTGAGTGCGTAGAGGCGGTCGTGTTGCCAATCGGTGAGTTCAATGAAGGGAATCCCTTCGGCCACTTCGATGACGTTGGGTAACGCGTAAGGACTGAAGCCAGAGAAGCCGCAGGCTTTGGCTGGAGCGAACGTGCGGATGTGGCCGCGGCTTTGCCCGCCGGAATAAGTCAGCGAGTGCTTGATCGCCCCGACGCCCCAGCCTTCTTGGTACAGCATCGTGTTGTTGAGCACGCTGCGGATTGTCAGCTCCGGGTTTTCTTCGATCGGATAGTCCTTCAAGTTCTCGTCGCCGCCGTCTCCATCGGTGAGATGTTTCCAATCGGGATACCGTTGCCGAATGCCTCGACAGAGCGCGAGGGCCATTGTTGCCGATTGCACATCCAGCGGCTTGTAGTCTTCGATGATTCGCACGGTCTCGGCCACGTTGAGGTCGCGTCGCGAGACTTCGATCACCTCCAGAAACAGTCCGAGATCTAGCTCATCGAGAAACCGCGCCGCTTGAACCGCGTCGCTGTTGGATGTCTCTCCGTCAGAGACATCCAACGTAAATGCCTTCAAACGAGCGGGAGATTCACCTCGTCGCAACAGCAAATGATGCAGCACCAGAAACAACGCTCCGCTGTCGATGCCGCCGGAGAAGAGCACGCCGATCGGTTCTCGGCGATCCAGCGTGTTGAGCCACTTATCACATTCAGTCGCGAGAGCTCCGATGTAAGCCGCGCCGATTTCGTCGAGGTTGGTGCTGAGCCGATTTCGTTGTGGCGTGAAGAACCGCGTGTAGATCGGATTCGGATCGGGACAACCGATGAGGGCAATCTCAACGACGTGATGAGCGGGAACCATGCGTGTGTATGACGGATGAAACTGATTGCCGAAACCTTCTGTTTCCAACCACGCAGCGATCTCATCCATCCGCTCGGCGATGATGAGTGCCGGTCCTTCCGCACGCTTCGCCAAGAAGTACCTCATCGGCCGACCAATCGAGCGAGCCATCCGAACGATGTTGCCTCGCTTGGCCCAGAGAGCGAACTGCCCATCGATTTCACGCACCCGAGCTGCGTCTCCCGATTCGACTCGCTGCGTCGCCTCTTCCAGCGACATATTCAACAAGGTGTTTCCAGCCGGATCGAGCAAATCAACAACACGTTCGACATACGCTTGATGCATGACACAGGCCCTCGGTGTTTATGGATAGGAAGCGGGATTCTGCTGACCGGAACTTCGGAGTACAACTTTCGCCCGATGGATACGCCGTCACAAAGCGAACCGCTTGCTTTTAGTCACGAGTATCCCCGAATTCGATCTCCTAGGAGACCCACAATGGCTCAAGCTGATTTTGAGCGGCTGCTCGAAGAAATTCCGCACTTGAACTCGAATGAACGTGGCAAACTGTTTTCCGCGCTGCGGGATGCAGAGTTGAAATCAGGATCTTTGTCGATGACGGAAGATGAGTTCCTGGAATATATGGAGAGCTGTGGGAAGATCACTCGCGCCAAGAATCCAGGACCACTCCCTTCCTTCACTCCGCTCTCAATATCGGGGCGACCACTCTCTGAAGACATCATTGAGGGGCGTGGTCCACGATGAGTTCGCTTTTTTTCCTGGATAGCAGCGTGATTGTGAAGTGTTACCTCAACGAGACTGGTTCGCGCTGGATTCGCAACCTCGTGCAACAGCCATCTGTGCGGCTGTTTTCTGTGCGGATCGCCCAAGTAGAGGTCGTCTCTGCCATCGTTCGTCGTCGAAAGTCAAACGCTCTCAGTGAAGAAGTTGCGAAGCTGCTGATTGATCAGTTTCGCAGGGATTTTGCCGACTACTTCGCAACCTCGGAGGTGACGTCGCCCCTGATTAGCCTCGCATCCGTGCTATCAGAGCGACACGTACTCCGAGCCTATGATGCCGTCCAGCTCGCGGCAGCGATTGAGGCCAATGAAGATCGACATTTCAAACATCTTCCACCGCTGATCTTTCTTTGCTCGGATCGCCTTCTTAACGAAGCAGCTTTGAAAGAAGGATTGTTGGTTGATGATCCTAACGACCATTCGTAATCAATGGCTCCGCAGCAAATTCTAGAACGGTTTTCTTGTGACAACAGAAACGCTTCGACAACGCTTAGCAATTGATGTTGGCAACACTCGGATCAAGTTCGGACTGTTTTCAGTTTCGGAGAATCGCCCGCACGGCAAGTTGCCAGAGTGTGTGCAGCGAACTGTCGTTCTGAGTGGCGAACCGTTGCCGTGGGAGTTGGTGAGGTCGTGGAAGTCGGCGTCAGCCAATTGGCAAACGGCAGTGATTGCAGGTTCGAATCCTGACGGAGTGAAGCGTCTCCAAGCGGACTGGCCCAATGAGCTAGGGGAAACACCGCTTCACGTCACGAACACGGCCCAATTCCCATTGGCTATTCTGGTTGATGAGCCGCGTCGAGTTGGTATCGACCGATTGTTAAACGCGATCGCTGTGAATGAATTGCGAGCCTCCGGTCGGCCAGCGGTCATCGTTGATTCGGGAACGGCTACAACAGTTGATCTCGTCACTTCTGAAGGAGCATTCTCTGGTGGTGCAATTTTGCCGGGACTCGCGTTGTCGGCGAAAGCTTTGCATGAATACACCGCGTTGCTGCCATTGGTGTCGGTCACTGAACTCGGACAAGAAACTCCCGAACCTGTTGGACTCAATACGCGAGCGGCAATTCGCAGTGGACTCTTTTGGGGACAGCTTGGAGCGGTGAAAGAATTGATCGACCGCGAAGCTGGACCGCACGCCGACATCTTCATCACCGGTGGCGGCGGAGCATTGCTGACAACTTATTTGCCCGGAGCACGCTTTGAATCGCACTTGCCGCTACAAGGCTTGGTGCTCGCGGCAGCAAGTCGAAACAACTCGGGGACACCCTCTTAAGATACGGTAAACGAAGACAGCGAATCAAAATCAAGTAGCGAATAGGTGGCTCCCCATTCGCTGCTTAATTTTAATTCGCTGTCGATCCAATCCAAGAAATCAGGTCTGCCATGACACTCGAACAACAAGTTGCAGAAGCGGCGGCACGCGCGGGAGGAGAGGTTGTCGCGAGGTACTTTCGCGACTTCGCCAACGTGGCCCACGAAGTCAAAGCGGGCGAACCGTCGTACAACCGAGTCTCTGTTGCTGATCTCGAGTCGGAGCGGACGATCGTCGAGACGATTCGTCAAACATTTCCCGATCACGCGATCTTGGCGGAAGAAGGTCACACTGCGCATTCAGACGCCGAGCATTTGTGGGTCATTGACCCGATCGACGGCACGAACAACTTCTTGCATGGCATTCCGCAATTCGCTGTTTCCGTCGCTTACTATCGAGCGGGCCAAGCGCAGTGCGGCGTGATTTTCAATCCAGCTCGCAACGATTGGTTCATCGCCTCGCGCGGCGAAGGTGCGTTTCACAACGGGCAGCAAGTTCGAGTGGCCGAGCATTCCCGGCTGAATGAAGTGCTCGTCGGACTCGGCTTCTACTACGACCGCGGAGCGATCATGGAAGCAACTCTGGCTGCGATGCGCGATCTCTTCCGCGAGCACATTCACTGCATCCGCCGAATGGGGGCCGCAACGCTCGATCTGTGCATGGTCGCGTGCGGACAGATCGGGGCGTTCTTTGAATACGAACTCTCACCGTGGGATTTCGCAGCCGGACGATTGTTCGTGGAAGAAGCGGGAGGTTGCGTGACAACTTGTGACAATCGCCCATTGCCGCTTGCGAAGACACACATACTTGCCTCGAATGGTCTCCTTCATCAGCCGATGCTCGATATCGTTCAGCGGCATTTGCCCAAGTAACCCGAAGCGTCAAAAGGTATAAGTCATGTCGAAGAGTCCTCAATCGGCAACCGCTAACCGAGTCATGTCGATCGACGCTTATCGCGGCTTCGTGATGTTGGCGATGGCGTCGAGCGGATTCGGCTTTTCGATGTTGGCGAAACCAGAAAACCTCCAAAAGCTTCGCGATGCCAAACTCAATTATCTGCCGGAAGGCTTGTGGAAGTTTTTGGCGTATCAGTTCGATCACGTTGTTTGGACTGGTTGCTCGTTCTGGGATCTGATCCAGCCGAGCTTCATGTTTCTGGTCGGTGTCGCACTGCCGTTTTCGTATTCGCGGAGGGAAAGCGAAGGGCAATCAGCAAGTGCTCGGTTTCTGCATGTGCTGTGGCGATCGTTCGTGCTGGTCGCGTTGGGAGTGTTCTTGTCGTCGAACGGCGCAAAACAATCCAATTTCACATTCGTCAACGTTTTGTCGCAGATCGGCCTGGGATATCCGTTGTTGTATTTGCTGCGTGAGCGATCGCAGAGGACTCAACTCGTCGCCGCAGCGGTGATCCTCGTGGGCTATTGGGGCTGGTTCGCGAACTACACGATTCCACCGCAACAGCTCGCCGAAGTGAAGGCCGCGATATCGGATCGTGATGCGAAGTTGGTCGCTGCAAACAGGACGATTCAACCAGAGCCAACACCGATGACGGGGATCGGCTCACATTGGAACAAACACGTCAACGCGGCGGCGGGAGCCGATCGAAAATTGCTGAACGCCTTTCCGAGCGAGAAAGAACCGTTTCACGGCAAGGCATTCTGGATCAATGATGGTGGCTATCAAACGCTCAACTTCATCCCCTCGTTGGCAACGATGCTGTTCGGCTTGATGGCGGGGACACTGCTCCGGTCGGGAGCCAGCGATAGTGACAAAGTGAAATGGCTGCTCAAGGCCGGTGCGTGTTGCTTCGCAGTTTCGATGGCGCTCGACACCTCGATCTGGCCGATCGCGATTCCGAGTTGCGACTGGCATCTCGCGCCGATCGTGAAACGCATTTGGTCCCCCGGCTGGGCAGTCTTCAGTACCGGCTGGACGTTCTGGATGCTGGCCGCCTTTTATTGGGTGATCGACGTGCGGCAATGGAGACTTTGGTCGTGGCCTCTCGTCATCGTCGGCATGAACTCGATCGCGATGTACGTGATGGCTCAGCTCATGAAGAATTGGGTGGGTGCCTCCATGAAGACACATCTCGCGACGGTCGATGCGATCTTCGGATGGCAGCAAGGAATCGCGTTCAAAGTCTTCGGCGAGTATCCGCTGGCGACACCGCTCGGCCACGCGGCCCGCTTGTTTGGCTTGTGGTTGATCTGCGTGTGGCTGTACCGCCGCAAAATCTTCGTGCGTGTGTGATGAGCTTGGCCACTGGATCGGGGAAGATTCACGACAGATGCACGGAAGCGCTGAGAAAGTGCCAAGACTTGGCTTCTTGAATTCACATCTCCGTGCCTCCGTGTCTCCGTGGTAAATTCCTCCCTGTCCGCTGCTAACACACATTGGATTCACCTGCAGACTTTTCCGGAATCTTCCATGAACCGACTCGATCAGTTTCTTCGTGAGCATGGGGCACTGACTCGGCGTTTCTTTTTGGGATTGGGTGTCGCCGGAACT
>CAIJTL010001051.1 GCA_903823545.1 uncultured Planctomycetaceae bacterium | reverse complement strand
CGGCACGAGTCCTACCTCCGCCAGTTGCACGCGGACGAACGCATCAATCGGATGAGCGGCGATCCTCGGCGGTTCGATTTGAACCGGTCGCTCGAACGCCCAATGTTTGCCCCACGGTGCCCCCGCTTCGATCCAGAGTCGCAGTGTCTCTACTTGCCGCGCCGTGAGACGTTTCTTGTGCGATGCCGGAGGCGGCATGACGACTTCGGCATCCGCCGAAAGGACCCGCGCCAGCAGTTCGCTCTCGGCCGGTTTCTCCAGCGAGAGCACCGCCAGCGCTCCCTCGCGCGTATCGAGCCGGAGATCGGCCTTCCGCTGCGACTCGTCCGGACCGTGACACGCAAAACAGTTCTCGGACAGAATCGGCAGCACATCGCGGCTGAACCGCACACGATCATCGGCAGCCAACGGATTGGCCAGCATCAGGTAGGCGAGAATGACGAGCAGCCGTTTCATTGTTGGTCTCGTGGCTGTGGTGCCGGAGCGTCAATCGTTCGATGTTGTAGCGTAACAAGCGAGTGCCGGCATCGCCGCACAGTGGTCGGCTCACGGAATGGCGGTCGAACGCTGCATCTGCGAGGCTTTTCATGAATCGTTCCACGTGCGCGTTAGCCTGTGTGCTCGTTGCGTCTGTAATACGTTATTCAACGCGTCCGTCGCCAATCCGCCATCGCCTCAATGATGTAGAAGAAGACTGGGGTCAGGAAGATGCCGAAGGCGGTGACCCCGAGCATGCCGTAGAAGACGGCGGTGCCGAGGGTGTGACGCATTTCGGCACCGGCACCGTGGCCGAGCATCAGTGGGATCACGCCGATGATGAAGGCGAGCGAGGTCATTAGGATTGGGCGGAGGCGGAGCTGGCAGGCTTCTAAAGTCGCCTCGCGCCGCGGGATACCTCGATCGTGTCGCGAGCGGGCGAACTCGACGATCAGGATCGCGTTCTTACAAGCCAAGCCGACCAGCACCACAAAGCCGATTTGCGTGAAGATGTTGATGTAGAGTCCCGACCACTGCACGCCGGCAATCGAGCAGAGCAGACACATCGGCACGACCAAGATCACCGCCAGCGGTAGCGCCCAACTTTCGTACTGTGCAGCGAGCACCAAAAAGACCAACACAACCGCCAGCAAAAATGCGAAGAGTGCAGTCTGACTGACGTTCTGCTGCAAGAGAGCCAGCTCGGTCCATTCGGTACGCATCGACGGAGCGATGCTTTCCATCGACACTCGTTCGAGTAGCTCCAACGCTTGGCCGGAACTAGTTCCCACAGCCGGATTCGCAGACACGATCGCCGACGGATAGAGATTGTAGCGCGTCAGCATCATCGGGCCGCTTGATTCCCGCACCTCGGCGACGGCGGCCAGCGGTACCATTTCTCCTTGCTCATTGCGTACGTACAACCGCTTCAGGTCATCGGCGGTCATGCGGTACTTCGCGTCTGCCTGCACGTTGACCTGCCACGTTCGGCCGAACCGATTGAAGTCGTTGACATACAGCGAGCCGAAATTCACTTGCAGCGTGCCGAACACCTCGGCCAGCGAGACATGCTTCAGCTTGGCCGCGTCGCGGTCGATGTCGATGTAGAACCACGGCGTGCTCCCGCGAAAGCTCGTGAACAGGTCAGTCAGGCCGGGTGTCTTCGAGCCTTCGCTCAGCACGCGGTCGCTGGCACGCTGCAATGCAGCCAGTCCGAGATCGTCTCGATCTTCAATCACCAAACGGAAGCCGCCTGACGTCCCCAACCCGTCGATCGGCGGAGCTCCGAAAATGTGAACCACTCCGTTTGACACGGCATGATCGAGTTCCGTCTGCAACTTCTGACTGATGACATCCGCCGACAACCCCAACGGTGAGCGGCGATGAAAGTCATCCAGCATGACGTACAACGTGCCGAAGTTCGGAGCCTTCGCGTTGATGATCAGCGACTGTCCCGCAATCGCTAGCGTATGTTTCGCACCGGGAGCTTGTCCCGCGAGTTGTTCGATCTGCCGCATGACCTTCGTCGTCCGTTCGAGCGACGCCGAATCGGGCAACTGCACGTTGACCAGCAAATAACCTTTGTCTTGAGACGGAATGAAGCCAGTCGGTGCCGCTTCAAACTGACGCCACGTCGCGTGCAGCAATCCTCCGTACAGCAGCAACACGACGAATGAACCTCGCAGCAACAGACTGACCGAGCCGACGTACCCGTTCGTCAACCACTGAAAGCCAATGTTGAACCAGCGAAAGCTCAGCCCTAAAAGGCGATTCAACAGTCGGCACAGCGGCCAAATTGCCAGCACTCCCATCAGACCGCAGGCGAGCGGCACCAGTTGCGGAACATACGACTGAACGTGCGGCGGCCACGCGACCGCCATGCCGTTCACCCACGGCGCGACGTGCGGTGGCAGGAACGCGTACGCCGCCCACGCTCCGGCGAACAAGAAGGCGACTCGCGGTAAAGGTTCCACAACCCCTTGGCTTCTCGGACGCAGTAGCAACACGGCGAGCGCGGGACTGAGCGTCAGTGAGTTGAATGTCGAGATCAGCGTCGAGACGGCGATCGTCACGGCGATCGTCACGGCGAACTGTCGGAAGAATTGTCCGACGATTCCGGTGATGAAGATGCACGGCACGAACACCGCGCTGAGCACCAGTCCGACGGCGATCACCGGCCCGGCGACCTCGTCCATCGCCTGGATCGCCGCTTCGCGCGGCGGCTCACCCTTTTCGATGTGATGCTCGATCGCTTCCACGACCACGATCGCGTCGTCCACCACAATGCCGATCGCCAGCACGAGTCCGAACAGCGTCAGCGTATTCAGACTGAAGCCGCAGGCGGCCATCGCGGCAAACGTCCCGACGATCGCGACCGGCACCGCGACGAGCGGAATCACGGCAGCTCGCCAGCCTTGCAGGAAGATCAACACGACCGCAGCCACCAGAATGACTGCATCACGCAGCGTCACGAAAACCTCATGAATTGATTCGTCGACGAATGGCGTCGTGTCATAGGCGATCGCGTAATCGACTCCTTGCGGGAAGCGGACCTTCAGCTCGTCCATCTTGGCCCGCACTTGGTGAGCGGTTTCCAACGCATTCGATCCCGGCAATTGATACACCGACAAGGCGACCGAGGGGCGTTGATCGAGCGTGCAAATCTGGTCGTAGTCCAGGGCTCCCAACTCCACGCGAGCCACATCGCGTAGCCGAGTGACTCGGCCTTCTGCATCGGTCTTCAACACCATGTCGGCGAACTGCGTGTCGTCGGACAAGCGGCCGAGCGTGGTCATCGTGTATTGAAAGACTTGATCGGTCGGTGCCGGCGGCTGTCCGATCTGACCGGCGGCGACTTGCACGTTCTGTTGTTCGATCGCTCGCACCACGTCGGTCGTCGACAAGTTCCGCGAAGCCAACTGCTGCGGGTCGAGCCAGACACGCATGCTGTAGTCACGCTGGCCGAGGAACGAGATATCGCCAACTCCCGGCAATCGAGACAGTTCGTCTCGCAATTGAATTGTCGCGTAGTTGCTGAGATACAAGCTGTCGCGACTGCTGTCGGGGGAGACCAAGTTAATGATCATCAACACGGTCGGCGACTTCTTCTTGACGGTCACTCCGCGCCGCCGCACCAGTTCCGGCATCACCGGTTGAGCCAAATTGACTCGGTTCTGCACCAACACTTGAGCGAGATTCAGATCCGTCCCCGGCCGGAACGTGACCGTCAGCGTGTAACGTCCGTCGTTCGTGCATTGCGACGTCATGTAGAGCATGTCTTCGACGCCGTTGACGTTCTGCTCGATCGGGGACGCAACGGTGTCGGCCAACACTTGAGCGTTCGCACCGGGATAACTCGCGGAGACCTCAACGGTCGGCGGCGTGATCTCCGGATACTGCGTCACCGGCAACGCAAACAGCGCGATCCCCCCCGCAAGCGTGATCACGATCGAGAGCACGGCGGCAAAGATAGGGCGATCAATAAAGAACCGAGCGAACATATCGGCGACTTCCTCAAGACTTCACGGGGTCCGGCCTTTTGTCTCACCACGAACCAACAAACGCCGCGCAAATGCGGCACCTCGGCGTACGACCGATATCGACGCGGTCCATGCGACCGCGACTCCTCGCCGAGCAAATCCCAGCGTCGCGAAGTCTGCCAGCTCCCCACCGATCAATCGCCAAGTCTCGCGTCGCAACAGCGAGTAACTGGCTGCATGATCGATCACATAGAAAAAGACTGGCGTCAGAAAGATGCCGAACAACGTCACTCCCAACATGCCGCTGAAGACGGCGATGCCCAGAACTTGACGCATTTCGGCACCCGCCCCCGTGGCGAAAACCAGCGGAACCACTCCCAAGATAAATGCGAACGACGTCATCAAGATCGGCCGTAAACGCAACTCGCACGCATCGAGCGTCGCTCGCAGGCGGTCTTCACCGGCGTCGCGACGATACTTCGCGAACTCGACAATGAGGATCGCGTTCTTACAGGCCAGGCCGATCAACACCACAAAGCCAACCTGGGTGAAGATGTTGATGTCCTGACCCATGTAGGCGACGCCGGCGATCGAACTCAGCACGCACAGCGGCACCACCAAGATCACCGCCAGCGGCAGTGACCAACTCTCGTACAACGCGGCGAGCACTAAAAAGACAAACGCGACCGACAGGCCGAACACGATCAAGCCGGTGTTCGTCGATTGCCGTTCGAGGTACGTGATCTCGGTCCATTCAAACGACATCGAATCGGGAAGCTCGCGCCGCGCGACGGACTCGACCATCGCGATTCCTTGGCCGGTACTGAACCCGGCGGCGACGTTGCCGTTGATCGCCGCCGCGGGATACATGTTGTAGCGCGTCAGTACTAGCGGAGCGCTGTTCTCTTCCACTTTGGCCACGGTTCCCAGCGGGACCATTTGGCCGTTTGAATTGCGGACCTTCAGATTCTGCACATCTTCGATTTGATTCCTTGACTCCGATTCCGCTTGCACGATCACCTGCCAGGTGCGGCCGAATCGGTTGAAGTCATTCACATATCGCGAACCGAGATATCCCTGCAACGTGCCGAACACGTCTGACAAATTGAGGCCATGCTTCTGACACGCATCGCGATCGACATCGACGAACAACTGCGGCGAGTTGGCCTTGTAGACCGTGAACAATCCGCTCAGGCCCGCTTCCTTGTTTCCCTTTTCTACGAGCAGGTCTGTGAATTTTTGCAGTCCGATCAGTCCGACTTCGCCGCGATCTTCGACCATCAGCTTGAAGCCGCCTGCTCGACCGAGACCACTCACGGCAGGGGGCTGGAAGATGTTGACGAGTGCTCCGGGAATCTCCGCCTGAATCCGCTTCTTCATGTTGGCAACGATCGCATCGCTGCGCAGTTTCGGATCACGGCGTTGGTCGAAATCTTTCAGGATGATGAACATCGACCCGAAGCTCGACCCATACGCACTGAGAATGAACGAATTCCCCGCGACTGAGTTCACGTTCTTCACGCCTGGCGTTTCCAGCGAGATTTTCTCGATTGACTTGATGACGTCACGCGTGCGCTGCGCGGCGGATGAATCAGGAAGCTGCACGCTCGCGATCAAGTACCCCTTGTCCTGTGACGGAATAAATCCAGTCGGAAGCTGCAAGAAGCCCCACCACGTCAGCACCAGCAATCCGCCGTAAACACACAGCACCAGCGCCGGGATACGCAGCAATCGCTTCACAATGGCGACATACGCGCGCCCGGATATTCGGAAGCCCCAATCGAACAGATTGAAAAACCAGCCGAGCGACATGTCGATGAACCACGTGAGCGGATCGCGTCGAGAGTTCGGTGTTCTCAACAGCAATGCTGCGAGTGCAGGGCTGAGCGTCAGCGAGTTGATCGTCGACAGGATCGTGGAGACAGCGATCGTCAGCGCGAACTGGCGAAAGAACTGGCCGACGATTCCGGAGATAAACATGCACGGTACAAACACCGCCGACAGCACGAAGCCGACGGCGATCACCGGCCCGGAGACTTCATCCATCGCGACGATCGCCGCCTCACGCGGCGAAAGCCCTTTGCGAATGTGATGCTCCACCGCTTCGACCACGACGATCGCGTCATCCACGACGATGCCGATCGCCAACACCAAACCGAACAGCGTCAGGTTGTTCAAACTGAAACCGACAATCGCCATCGCCGCGAATGTCCCGATGATCGCGACCGGGACCGCGATGAGCGGAATGATCGCCGCTCGCCAACCCTTCAAGAACACGAGCACGACCACCGCCACCAGCAAGATCGCATCACGCAAGGCGACAAAGACCTCGTGAATCGATTCGCGAATGAACGGCGTTGTGTCGTAACCGATCTCGTACTGCACACCGCTCGGGAAATCGACCGACACTTCTTTCATCTTTGCTTTGACAAGATCAGCCGTTTCAAGTGCGTTCGCGGTTGGTAATTGAAAGATCGCCAACCCGACGGTTGGCTTGCTGTCGAAACGATTCGCAATGTCCTGGCTGCGTGCCCCCAACTCGATCTTCGCGACATCTTTCAGTCGGATGATGCGCTGATCGGGAGTGACGCGCAGAATCACCTCGCCGAATTCTTCCGGAGTTTGCAGTCGTCCCATTGTGGCCAGCGGATACTGCCACGGTTGTCCGTTGTCCGACGGCGGCTGCCCGACTTGTCCGGTTGCCAGTTGAAAGTTCTGTTCGCGGAGTGCGGCCTGCACGTCGAGGACGGTCAAGTTGCGTTCGGCAAGTTGATCGGGCTTCAGCCAGACACGTAGGCTGTAATCGCGCTGACCGAAGACCAACACCTCACTGATGCCGGGCAAGCGTGCCAGTTCATCGCGAATGTGGATCAACGCGTAGTTGCTCAAGTAGAGCTGGTCGTATCGCTCGTCCGGAGAATTCAAGCTAACCGTCAGCAGAATATCGGGAGCGCGTTTCTTGGTGATCACGCCGGTTTGCTGGACTACGTCGGG
>CAIJTL010001050.1 GCA_903823545.1 uncultured Planctomycetaceae bacterium | reverse complement strand
TCAATGTCCGCCCGCGTCCATCCGTGTCGGTAATGTCGAGTGCCTCCAGATTTGGATGCTGCTCCAGCAATTGTCGGATACCCACGTCGGTGACTCGGCTACCAACAAGGTGGTATCGCAGCCGAGAGAGCTGCGATAGATGTTTCATACCAGCGTCACCCACAGGCGTGCTGTTCAACTCCAAGCTTTCAAGAGCCACGAGTTGGCCGACGTGCCTGAGGCTTTGATCGGTCAGATTCGGACAAAACCCGATATCCAATTGGCGAAGCTGCGACAGGCTGGTGATGGCTTGCAACCCGGAATCGGAAATGTGTCCACTGTCGAGTATTTTGAGGTCCCGAAGGCTTCGCACCGCTGCCAAGTGACTCAATCCCGATCCGTTCCCTGAGAATTCATTGAGCCTGAGAAAACCCAATCGTCGGCATCGCGCGAGACGTGCGAGATCGTCATCCTTCACCTTCGCACCGTTGCTAATGCCGATTTGAGACACCGAAAATGGCGTGTCTGGCAGCTTGCCATCGACCAGAGCGACGAAGTTGCCACTCCCGTCAATCAGTCGGAGTTGTCCGCCAACCGACAGCACCCACTCCGCCGCCTGGCGTTCGGCGGCGAAGTCGATGGGGTCGAGAGCGGGAGCCGACGGTGTGGTCGCCACCGCCTTGGGCATCGCCGGCCCCGTCACCTTCAACGCCTGACGCACGGCGTCGATCGGCAGTGACACCCGAAAACCGATGGCACCGTCACGGTAGGTCGGGAAGTTGGCGTGGCGATTCGACGACCGGCAGCCGGACGCGGTGTCGTACCAATAGGCACTCCGGAGCACGTGCTGGGAACCGGCAGGAAATGGGCTACTTGGATTAATGGTGGGCTTCTCCTGGAATTGGCCGTACCAACTCGCATCCCAACCGTCCTGCACCCATTCCCAGACATTGCCGTAAATGTCGTATAGTCCGAACGGATTCGCATTCAGCCCGCCCGTCGCATGCGTCCGACCTCCGGAGTTCCCACCGAGCCACCCCGCCCGCTCCAGGTCTTGGTCGCCAACCCAGTACTTCGTGGCCGTCCCGGCGCGGCAGGCGCATTCCCATTCCGCCTCGCTGGGGAGTCGGTAACCCGTCCCGTCGAGCGGCGTGATCGTTTCGCCCGCTCGGAAGTAGAACGGTTTCAATTTCTCCTGTTGGCTCAACTTGGCGCAGAACTCGGCCGCGTCATTCCAACTCACATTTTCCACCGGGTGATCGGCCGTCTCCAGCCCGGCCACTGCCGCTTTGCCCGCACCCATCGGGGCGAAATGCGAGGGATTCACTCCCATGACCTTTTCATACTCCGCCTGCGTGACTTCATTCACGCCCAGGTAGATCGGCTGCGTCAGGATCACCTTGTGCTGCGGGGCTTCGCTCTTGATGCACTCCTGCCATGACTTGTCGTCGCCGACATCCTTGAGTGCCTCTTCAATCTCGGCCGCCGTGCTGCCCATGTCGAACTCGCCGGGCGGGATGAGGCGGAACTTCATGCCGAGGGTGTTGGTGTACTCGACCGGCACGCCGAGGTACTTGGCCCACGCCTCCTGATGTTGTTGAGCTTGCTCGGCATTGAACGGAGCGATCGCGGGCGGCGGAGCATCGGCAGGCCAACCGTGCCAGCTTGGGGAGGGGGGAAGGGGGAGGGCGGAGGGCGGAGTGGAAGACTTTGAATCGGTGACGGTGCGGTCGTTGTGCCAGGGCTTGAGGGTGAGGCCGACGATGACTGTGATGAGAGTGGCGGCGATGAGGTATCGCGCGACGTTTGAGCGTTGGCGATTTACGTAGCCATCACGCTCCGCGTGATGAGCCGAGCGCGGAGTGGACGTTGATGTTTCACTCGGCGTTGATTGCGGCGAAGACGGCGTTGCGTTGGGTGACGTCGGTTGCGAAATGGGGGTCGAGGGAGCGTTCGGCTCGTCACGCGGAGCGTGACGGCTACGTTCGTCGTGCGGCATCGGGACGCAGGTTACTTTGCCGTTGAGTTGCAGTTCGGATTGGCAACGGGCCAGCAGATCGGCGACTTCTTTGGCGGATTGAAAACGGTCTTCGGGTTTCTTCGCGAGCAGTTTCGTCACGATCGCGACGAGCCAGTCGGGAATCTCTGGCAAAATCTCTTGCAGCGGACGGGGCGTGTCTTCGACCACTCGACGCAGGACGGCGATGGTGTTGGCCGCTCGGAACGGAGGGCGGCCACAGGCCATCTGGTACAGCACACTCCCGAAGCTGAACAGGTCGGCGCGATGATCCAGCGTCTGACCGGTCGCCTGCTCCGGAGCCATGTACATCGGCGTGCCGGAGATGACTCCCGTCCGCGTCATGCTGGCATCGTCCGCCGCGCGTGCCAGGCCGAAGTCGCTGATCTTCACACGCTGCTCGGAACTCTGTTCGAGCAGAATGTTGGCAGGCTTGATGTCACGATGGATCAGTCCCATCGTCTGTGCAGCCGCCAAACCGCTGGCGATCTGCCGCCCGATATGTAGCACTTCGGGAGTTTCGAGCGGGCCGCTTCCATTGAGCTTGTCGTTCAACGTCTGGCCATCGATGAACTCCATCACCAAGTAAGGCAGCGGCTGTTCCTCGACGCTGTAAACCTGCACGACGTTCTCATGCCGAATAGCGGCGGCCGCACGAGCTTCTCGCAAAAACCGCTTCCGCGGCGGCGACGTCGAGGCCAACTGCGGATTCATCACCTTGATTGCGACCAGCCGATGCAGCTTCTCGTCAAACGCCTTGAAGACGATCCCGAACGCCCCTTGGCCAAGCACGCTCAAGATTTCGTAATGAGCCATTAAGCCAATCGAGCCGGGCTTGCTCGAAGGTTGTAGGAAGCTGAGGTCAGGCTGCGAGTCAGCGTCGTCGATCGAATCATCGTCAATAGCACCGGGCTGGTAGGTTCGAGTCTTCTCATCTGCGGCGGACGATTCACTTGGGTTACTCGGAGCGGCGCTTTGCATCTGTCTCGCGACCGGGATGTCCAAGAAGGAACCCGCCGCATCATGCGACTTCAGCAGCGACTCAACCGCTGCCAGCATCGCCGGATCACCGGCACACGCCTTCTCCACGAAAGCTCGCCGAGCCTGCGGGTCCGCAATTTCCAGTGCCGCATCGAAGATCACTCGCTCATTCATGGCCTTCGGCCTCCCAGACTGCGACTTTGGTCGAAAACAGTGCCTTCAACAGTCAATGCGCCGTGGCGGAGAGAATACGCCAAAGATTTTGAAAAAACATTGTGCCTCGACGTTTTACAACCATCCGCCACTCCGTTTTCGCGGCCGGCTAAATCGTCGGATTGCAGAAACTGTAGGGTGGGACCAGTGTAAAGACCGGGGACATGGGTGGCGCGCGTTCGGGGACATGGGTAACAGGTTAAGGGGGTGGTAACATAACGTTTTCGAGGTCGTTGCCGAGGCTAT
>CAIJTL010001049.1 GCA_903823545.1 uncultured Planctomycetaceae bacterium | reverse complement strand
GTGAATCAAGCTGGCTTCACTCCGACATTCACCACCGATGGTAAGCCGTTGCTTGTCGTCTTGACGGAAGACAATCCGCAGCGACTCATTGACCTCGGCAGCGATCGCCTGCCGCCAGTCATCATCAGCCTCAGTCAAACGACCGTCATCGCCAGCAGCGTAGCCGCACCGAACTTCCTCACGCTGACGATTCGCGGAACCGGTTTCGTCGTCGGCTCGCCAAGCGCCGTGCAGACTGTCGAGGTCAACACGCCCGATGATCCCGATCTCTTTGTCGGTCAGACGACGATCATCGACAGCCCGACGCAGATGCGAGTCCTCATTCCCGCCGATCAACTCGCAACGCAGCGCAACGCCAAGGTGAGGATCAATCACACGGATGTCGGGCTGTCTAACGTGCTCGACCTGTTTGTCAGCAGCAACGTCGTGTCGATCACTCCGCCGAACGCCAACAAACTCGAAGGGAACTCCGCGACGACTCCCTTCACGTTCACGGTCACTCGTACCGGAAACGCGATCGAAGCGGCAACCGTCGATTACGTCGTCTCCGGCAGTGGGACGAACGCCGCGACGACCGACGATTTCAACGGCCTCTTCCCGATTGGCACGGTCGCGTTCGCACCGGGTCAGACATCGCAAGTCATCACGATCGACGTCTCCGGAGACACGGAGGTCGAACTCGCCGAGACCTTCGACGTCCGCCTGACCAACGCCATCGGCACCGCGATTACGACGCCAGCAGCAACCGGCACGATCACCAACGATGACACGTCATTCGCAATTACCACCGCAGCCGCCAGCAAACTCGAAGGAAACACCGGCTCGATACCGTTCAGCTTCACGGTGACTCGCAACGGAGCGACGACCAGCACCGGCAGCGTGAAGTTCACAGTGACCGGCAACGGTGCGAACCCCGCCGTCGCCGCTGATTTCGGAACCGCGTTTCCGTCTGGCACCGTCAGCTTTGCAGCCGGAGAAGTCTCGAAGCTCGTCACCATCAACGTCAAAGGGGAGACGCTCTTTGAGCTCGATGAGACGTTTGCCGTCGCGCTCAACACGCCGCTTGGCGGAGTGCTCGGTGAGACCGCGATCGCCACATGCACGATCCTCAACGACGACACCGCGATCACGATCGCCGCCACCGACGCGATCAAGGCCGAAGGAACCGGCAACACGCCAACGGCATTCACGTTTACAGTCACACGACTCGGCAATCTCAACGTGGCCTCCAGCGTGAAGTTCGCCTCCGCCGCCAACGGTTCTGGAGCGACCGCCGCAGTCGCCGGTGATTTCGTTGGCGGCAAATTTCTGTCCGGTGTCGTGAACTTCGCGATGGGCGAAGCGACCAAGCTCATCACGTTCACAGTCATCGCGGACTCAACGCTCGAAGGGAACGAGAGCTTCAAAGTCACACTCTCGTCACCCACCGGAGCGAGCCTCCACCCGACCGCGGTGGCGACAACCTCGATCCGCAACGACGACGCCTCTCTCTCGATCGCCGCGGCCTCTGCGGCCAAAGCCGAAGGTCAGACCGGCTTAACGCCCTTCACCTTCACTGTCACTCGCACCGGGGACGTGAGTGGCATCTCCACCGCGACATACACCGTCACACCCGCCGCTAAAGCGGGAGCCAACGCCACCGACTTCGGCGGTTCATTTCCCACCGGCACCGTCGAGTTTGCCGCCACTCAGACCACGCAGGTCATCACGATCAACGTCACTGGAGACACGCTCGCTGAAGCCAACGAGGGCTTCAGCCTCACATTGTCGAACCCCGTCAACGCCAGCCTCGGAACGGCATCCGCCAACGGAACCATCAACAATGACGACACCAGCTACTCGATTGCCACTCTTGCCGCAGTTAAAGCCGAAGGGAACTCGCCAACAACCAATACCGCGTTCACCTTCACGGTGACACGCATCGGCCTGCCTGTCGCTGGCAGCGTTCAATTTTCCGTCGCTGGCAGTGGAGACAACCCGGCCGATGCGGCAGATTTCGCCAACGGTGTCCTTCCCGTCGGAGGCACGCTCAACTTCACCGCCACGCAGACATCGCAGACCATCACCGTCAACGTGCTCGGCGATACGGCGGTGGAATCCAATGACGGCTTCGCAGTGATGCTGGCGAATCCGACAGGAGTGATCACGCTGGCGAACGCTGTGGCGAACGGCACGATCACCAACGACGACACGTCGTTCGCGATCACAGCAACCGATGCTGAGAAGAACGAAGGCCACTCCGGCTTGACGGCGTTCACCTTCACGGTGACTCGCGTCGGTGTGACGTCTGGAAGTGCCAGTGTTAAGTTCGTCGTGACCGGCAGCGGTTTGAATCCAGCCGTCGCTGCTGACTTTGGGACTCACGTCCCCACTAATACGGTCAGCTTCGCGGCGGGAGAGACTTCTAAGGTGATCACGGTCAATGTGAAGGGGGAGACGAGTTCCGAACCGAACGAAGGCTTCCTCGTCACGCTCTCAGGTCCCAGCACCGGTGCGACGATCACCTTGGCCACTGCGTTGGGCAACATCCTTAACGACGATTGAGCAGCCCGTTTTGCCACGTTGCTTTTGCCACAACACCGCTCAAAAAAGGCTATCGCTCCGGTGGCGAAGAGACTTCGCAGAATCTCTGTCAGGTATCATCATCGGAAGTTGATTTACCCGTGAGTCTCAATACGTTACGCGAAAAAATCTGACATGGCACAGCTTCTTGTGTCTGACAGAGAAGCCATACTATGCCACGGGAAGATGGGCAATGCCCAACTTGGAGAATCATGTTGCGAAAGCTACTCAGTGAAGTCTTAAGTTCGCGCCGTCCGCGCCGGCGATCAAATGTGGTGGCAGCGATCATTGAGCTGCTGGAACGCCGCCGTTTGCTCGTCGCACAGGTGACCACCATTGTGAGCGTGGGAGAGTCCTACAACATTCCGGGACAGGCGAGTGGGCTTTTTGTGACGACAACAACATCGGATGGCGGGGTCGGCGAATCTTACGTCAAGATCGAGATCCTGAATCCTCCCGAACGCTATTCCATCGAATTGAATGGGGTGAAATTCGATGACTACACCTATCACCGATCTCGGACGTCAGAAGTCCAGGTAGTGAGTCATGCGCTCTACACGGGCTTTGCCGATTCAAAGGGACTGGTTTGGGGACAGAACACGGCCGTGGTCCGAAATAGCGCGGACGGTTCGATGTCTAGCCCGGTCTCTTTTTATTTGGGGCCACCAGATTTGGGATTAGGTGCGGCCGTCACGCTCAATCCCTCGGTTCCCGTGATTGGCCAAGACGTTGAAGTCACCTTAACCGCTAAGCAGTTAAACAATCGGGTGAAAGTTAAGCTTCTCAAGATCTTTGAGAATGATGAGGTCGCGGACGATGGTTCTGAGGGAACTGCGGTCAGCTTCACGAACCTACAAATCACCGGCCGACAACTCTCGTTCATCATTCCCGCTTCGGAGCCTCTCTCACCAGGAACCTATGCCATCGTCATTGATTCGCTGACAAGTTACGTGGGTTTAATCGGTTTAGGAACACGAGCAAGGTTCTCAGAACGCAGATTTGAGATTCCATTTCTCAAGCCGGTCATCACCGGATTCGATCCAGCGGAAGTGGAAGTCGGCACCGGTAATGTCACATTCAAGATTCAAGGTGCTGGGTTCGCCGGTCGCCAAGGACTCCAAAACGGAAGCGAAGTTTTCCTAGTGGACCCCGACACCGAGGTCGATGGACGACTGAAAACGGTCATGCCACGATTTAAGGTCATCGACTCTTCGACAATTCAGGTCATCGTGGCGGCGAGCTTGCTCGCGAACACAAAACGTCTGGACGTGTTCGTGTTGAATCCCGCGAAGACGCTCGAAGAGGGATCGTCGAACGTCGAGCGTCTGGTGCTCAAGCCGCCGACTCCAAAGATTGTCTCGCTGAGCGATCTCGTCGCCACTGCGGGAAGTGGGGCGAAGACTCTTCAGATTGTCGGAAAAGACTTCGCGGACGCTGTCGTGCATTGGGGTTCGACGGTTCTGACACCAACGACCGAATTCGACGACCTGCTGGAAGTCAGCGTTCCGTCCTCGTTGCTGGCCGCAGCGAGGACGACGCCGATCACCGTGGAAAATCAGCATCCGACAAGCAATCAGACGTCGAATGCGTCGTCCTTCAAAGTCGTCAATCCGAGTGCCGTTTCTCTCAACCCCATTTCTCTGGTGCTCGAAGGTTCGATCACCGGTTTTCAGGTGAGTTCGCCTCAAAGATCATTTGTTCCACCATTTGGTGCCGGGCAGTCCAATGTGGTGATGCTGAATGGGACGCCGCTCACGACGACCTACGACGGTAGCGGTCGTCTCGTAGCAAAATTCACAGGGAATCAACCTCCCGCTGCCGGTACCTTTGAGGTTTCCGTCGTGGATCACCTCGGCGAAACGCTCGGACCGACCACGCTGACGGTGAAAAATCCTAAGCCGGTTTTCAATGGCGGCAGTTTTATTTCCCACGGCTTGGCAGCCCCCAATCAAGATTTCACCCTGCTTATTGATGGCACGGGTTATGTGCCGGGCGTGACGGTCACGTTTAACGGCGAGAAGTTTCCGGCGACCATTCTGAATGGCACTCGACTGGAAGTTGTCATCCCCGGTGATCGAATTCCGGTCCCCACATCAACACCCAATCAATTAGGGTTGCAAGCCGACTTCACCGTCTCGAATCCGCTTCCGAACGCGGGCGCGACGCCGGGGTTCTTTCGCGTCAAGAACCCGGTTCCAACGATCACCAGCGTTGAGGCTCAGGAAGTGGAGCCTGCCGGATTTGAATTTACTCAAGCGTTCGATGCACAAGGAGGCGGATCCTTCCCGGTGATCGCGCCGGTGGATGGACGCCACACTTTTCTGCTGCGCGGGACGGGATTTGTGCCAGGCGTGTCCAAGGTCGGTTTCAATCCCAACGACACAACCTTTGAAACAACGGTCCTCAGTTCTGTAAAGACCGGGGACATGGGTGGCGCGCGTTCGGGGACATGGGTAACAGGTTAAGGGGGTGGTAACATAACGTTTTCGAGGTCGTTGCCGAGGCTAT
>CAIJTL010001048.1 GCA_903823545.1 uncultured Planctomycetaceae bacterium | reverse complement strand
TTGTCGTTGGTCTCGTGATCGCCCAATGGTGGAACGAACAAAAGCCGATGGCTGATCGGCAAGGTGCAGCACCAAACGCGGTGCCTGTTGTCACTGCGAGAGGTAGTAATTCTGCCGACGGCGACAATGAACCAGCGAGCAATCAGGAATCACCAAGCAGTAACGCCGAGACATCGGATCGAACGCCCCAGCCGAAGGTGGCGTCGACCTCAAGAAATCTGGCGCAGCCCCGTGTCGATGGGCTGAAGGTTCATGACGTGGCGATCAAGAATCTCGAAGGCGAGATTGTTTTTCGTGGGACAGTGGACCTAACCAAAACCGTCGAGCGAGTCGATTCTAGACGAGTGTTGTCAGAATTCCGGCACGACGGAATCGAGTTCAAAAACATCGAGCGCCGTTTGCCGAACAAACCTCGCGGTCATTACCGCGAATGGGTTCACCCGACAAAAGACATTCGCGGGCCGGGTCCGCAGCGAGTCTTGTCAGGGAAAGAGGGGGAGATGTTTTACACGTGGGACCACTACTCGCACTTCGTCAAAATCCGGAGCGTGCGATGACAGCGAACTCGCTTCCGACAGAAGGGCGGCCGCCGTTCGTTTTCGCCGTCGATCCGACTGCAACTGTGGCCCTATTCGATGAAAGCGACATGCTTGTTCGAGTACCAGAAGGAATCGGCGACAGTCAGTCGCTGTTCCGCTGCTTCGAGTCCGCTCTGCGATTTCCTGGATACTTTGGCTGGAACTGGGATGCCTTGAGAAATTGTCTGCTCGATCTCACTTGGCTCGACCCTCTGCCGATTCGAATTGTAGTCATCCACGAAGGGCTCCCTTTCGCGTCGGACTTGCGGCAGCTCGGAATCTATTTGGCTGTGCTTGCGGAAGTTTCTGAACGCCTTGGTAGACCAGCTTTTGAGGCCATCTTTCCAGTTCGCCACGCTGACGTGATTCGTCGTGAGTGGGACAATCGCTGTTAAGAATGGCTCTTTCGCGGTGCAATTGGGCGTATTGCTGAATCGACTGATCGCAATGTGCCACAACCCTGCCGTTAAAACAAATGTCACAGATCCGCTTGAAATGCGCATCAGTGTCTTATAGTCTTAATACACCGCAGCGGCGGTGGAGCAGACTATGGCCGCCACTTTTCTATTTCAGATTCATCCAACTTCGGGAGTGCCAATTTATCGGCAACTCATGGAGCAGGTGCAGTCGCACGTTCATGCCGGGCGACTGCCGGTGGGGGAGATGCTTCCTTCGGTGCGGCAGATCGCAGAAGAGTTGCAGGTCAATCCGATGACCGTCTCGAAAGCGTACTCGTTGTTGGAACGAGACGGTTTGATCGAGCGAGTGCGTGGGCAAGGGATGCGGGTCAAAGCGGCGGCGCGAGCGATGCTCCCGGTGAAGGATCGTCGGCAAATCATTCTACCGTTGCTCGAACAAGTGGCGGCAAAGGCGTTTCAACTGGGGCTAACGCGCGAGCAAGTGCTGGCGGCGTTGACTCCGTTGCTCAAGGAGCGTGGCGATGACTGAAGCTAGTTCCGACAAATCATGCTCAGGACAATCGGTCTTGGAAATGCGTGGCGTGACGAAACGGTTCAAAGACAAAACCGTTTTGGATCAACTCGACTTTTCGGTCTCGCGCGGATCGGTGACCGGACTGCTCGGCAAAAACGGAGCGGGGAAGACAACGCTGTTGAAGTGCGCGTTGGGCTTGCAGACTCCGCAAGCGGGAACGATCTCGGTGCTCGGCGAAGATTCGCGAGTGCTCAGCGGAGCGGCGAAGGCGCGGCTGGCGTATGTGCCGCAGGAAGTCAGCCTATATCCGTGGATGAAGATTCGGCAGGTCGTCGCTTACACGGCGGCGTTTTATCCGCTGTGGAACTCGCGGTTGATCGAGCGCTTGATCAAGGAGTGGGAGATCAATCCGGAAGACGAAGTCGGGCCGCTTTCGACCGGGCAGTTGCAAAAGCTTGGCATCTTGTTGGCACTGGGACATGAGCCTGACTTTCTTGTGCTTGATGAGCCAGTCGCGAGTCTCGACCCAGCAGCGCGGCGACAGTTCTTGGCGACGTTGCTCGACATCGCGTTGAACGGCGAACGGACGATCTTGTTTTCAACACACATCACTTCGGATCTCGAACGAGTGGCCGATCGAGTCGCGATCTTGAAAGAGGGCCAAATTGTCTACGACGACGAACTCGCGCTGCTGAAGGATTCCGTGAAGCGGCTACGAATTAACGCGTCGAACGGTTTGCCGAATGATCTGCGATCGCTGCCCGGCATGTTGCACTGTGAAGCGAACGGCAAGACGGCGGTCTTCAGTTTGCGCGGCTTTCAAACCGAATTGCCCGAACGACTCGCTCGCGAATGGTCTGCGGAAGTGAGCGTTGAGGACTTGAATCTGGAAGAGATTTTTTTGGAGCTGCATCACTCGTAATCCCTGGAGTGCGGTGGCCCGACACCGTCCTTAGACAATTGAAATGGCGACTCGCAGATTCTCGAAACCGCCCCTAATGAAAACTAGCCCCTGAATAAGCGACCCCACCGAGCTTGCCTCGGTGGCTGGCGGGCTTTTGCACTACGGCTTCTCTGACTTCAAGTGATACCTGACGTAGTGCATAAGCCCGAATCCACCGAGGCAAGCTCGGTGGGGTTAGTGGATATCGCATGTTTGAGGACTAGTCGTCCTTTGAAGAGATCGTTTCATGGCGATCAATGTCGTCATTCCAAATGATGGGGGTGCTGCGTCGAGCCGCAGCACTCCAAGGGGGAAATCATGTGGCATCGTTGCGGATTGGTCGCGCTAACGTACTTCACTCGGAAGCTGATGTTGTTGATTCTGGGGTTTTACTTCGTGCTCTCGATTGCGTTTTTCTTGATTACGAATGGGCACCCAGATCACATTGGGAGAGAGATCGGGATGCTGGCCCCGAAGCTGTTCTGGCAGGCGTACGTCGGGTTCTTTTTGGGAGTACACTTGAAGCAGCAGTTTGCGAATTCGCGAGCTCGGACAATGCCGGGGTTTGCGGGGCCGCATTTGGTGGTAGTACTGCTGTTCTTCGTTGCGACCGTGGCTTGGGCCGTTCTTCCGGTAATCGGTATCCCTTCGATTTCGCTCTTGGGGATTACGGCGATCACGCTGCATCTTGGCGCGTTGGGGCTGCGGCAGGGATGCAGTCCAGAGCCGATTGGGACGGTCATCGTCTTCGCGACAATCGGTTTACCAATGACGTCCGTGGGCCGAGCTCTTACCGCGGAAATCGTAACGGGGGCGGAACCGATCCTGGCGATCGCGATGATCTCGGCGCACGTCGCGTCGCTCATGCTCTTGCTGAATCATTTGATGCGGCTAGATGAGGATGATCCCGATTACTCGAAGGTTCAAGGCTTCAACGTTTGGGACTTGCGAGCGTCGACGCAGCGAAACTTTCAGCGAAACGTTTCACTAAGCAACAACTGGATGCTCAACATGATTACGGGGAGTGCCTCAGTACGATTGGAGCGAGCGACCTCAGCTCCGGCGACGACACCGAATCAGCGTGCCACGCTGTTTGGCCTGGGTGACAACTGGCCTTCTCCAATTTGGATGAATCAGATGATGATTGGTCTGATGGAAGTCGTTCTGTTGCAGATGGGAGGCCGCAATTCGATTCAAACATCACAAGGCTTCCGTGCGGCGATGATGCTGCCGATGTTCATTTCGCTGTCGCTCGTCATGGGACAATGGATGCCGTGGATGCAGCGTTGGGCACGGCTGGGTTACGAGTCGTTGCGACCTGTCAGTCGGCGAGAATGGGTTTGGGAAAACGGGATCGCGATCGCCAAGACGGTAATGTTGAATCAAGCGTTTGCCATCTTGATGCAAGTGCTGATTGTGGCCGTGTTGTTGCCACAATTCTTGACGGACCCGGTGCTCTGGGAAGCGTTGATCTGGTTCACGGGTTGCCAAGTCTTCGTGTTCGGCATCTGCGCGTGGATAACGTCGTATGGCTCCATCTTACTGATGAGCGGATTGATGGGAGGTTGTTCGATGGTCCTGTTCGCACCGTTGGGAACCTCTGCGATTCAAGGGTCGTGGGGAATTCCGTTGATGGCGTGCTTGAGTTTGGTATTGTCACTGATCGGCGTTTGGGTTTGTCGGTTGGCGTTCAAGCGTTGGTGCCTGATGGACCTGCCGTAGCTCCCTGGAGTGCTGCGGTTCGATGCAGCCCTCCATCAATTGGAATGACGATCTTGGTCGCTTCAAGCAACGTGTTTTTTCGTTGGACCTCGTCAGGGCATAGGGACGGTGATTGTGCTCAGTGTGTCGCTTTTCCAGTTGTTGGAGGGCGGTGTCGAGCCACCGCACTCCAGGGTTTGTGAAACGAAAGTCATTCTATGTTTTCCCACCGAGTTCGCTTCGTCGTGAAATCTTGGCTGGTGTTGTCGATCGTGGTGTTCTTCGTTCGGTTGGGGCCGGTGATGGCTCGGTATCGAGCGGCAGAGCGGAAGTTTGCGGACCTCAACTTCGAAGCCAAGCAACCGGCGGCTCCGGTGATCATCAACGATCCGAATTCGCCGCGTCCGGAATTAACGCTGTCGCTCGCAGGGCGAGCGATCCAGAAGTTGGACGACGGCCATATACCTTGGGCTAACGTTGTGTTGCCGTATCGCGACGCGATGTATCTTGCCGCGAATCGCAAAGGTTATTTCGCCAACTTAAAAGACAATCGCGTGATGTTTGAGTTTCCTCAGCCGCGCGATGAAGCGGGAGGACTATACGGTATCGCGGTCACGCCGCAGTCGCGCGTGATGGCAACAGTCGGCGAACACACGGTCGTGCAGTTTTGGGACTCGATGACCGGCCAATTACTCGCCACGGTCGAGGACGAGAATCCGACAATCGCTGCCGTTCCCGATCTTTCGGAGCACGCGAAACGACATCCGAACAAGCTCCGCTATCAAGATGCGGGTGCGAGAAAGATCGTGGCCTCGCCGCGCGGAGGCAGCCTGTTTGCAATCGGAAAAGTGGACGGCACGATCGAACTCTGGGGCAACCTTGGATATCGCGATCATCCGGAGTTGCTGAATGAGTTGGACAAACCCGGCTCGGAATCGCTGCTTTCGACGAACCTATTTGGGGTCATCAGTCGCAAGAAAGTGCATGACGGCCAAGTGGTCGATCTCGCGTTTTCACACGGAGGAAGGAAGCTCGTTTCGGTCAGTGGTCACACGGTGAAAGGACGCGGAACAATTCCCACGCCGGATGGAAATCCTGCGGGTTACGAAATGCTTCAGTATGACCCGAACTCCAAAAGCGATTTGGTAGTATCAGCCACAAGCTCGTTGCAAGAAGAATGGCGACTACCGCTGCCAAGCCGCCCCGGCCAGTTGGCGTTGTCGATGACCGCTCAACACGCGGTTCCGGGACAACTTCAGGCACCGTTCGCGGTCGCGATGTTTCACGATGGCGTGCTTCTCGGAGACCTCGACAAAAAGGACGTCTCAGGCACGATCACGTTCCCCAAGAATGAGCCGTCAGCGATGGTGCAATCGTTGGCCTTTCATCGCAGGGAAAGTGCGTTGCTCACTCTGCACACGTCCTATTCCGGTGTGAAAGAGAACGCGACAATCGAAACGGTGATGTCGCTTTGGCAAACAAACACACGCCGCCGGATCGCGACCGCCCGTTTCCCCGGTCAGTTCATGTCCGCTGGCTGGGATACTCAAGGAACTCGGCTGGCGCTGATCCGAATGAACTCCGCAAGGAGACATCTTCCACCGAGCAAGTCCAGCCTTTGGCCTTGGGAGACACAAACAACATCGCCGTTCTTGTTTCACGTGTGGGACGTGAATGTCGTCCCGCAATCGGGCGGTGCGGCAGTTGCGGAATGATTGGTGAGCCGGGTGGCGTCAGCCTTCGGATGTCTTTGCAGATCACATTGTCCGGGGGCTGACGCCACCCGGCTCACTAAAGAGCGAGTTTTAGCGATGACTTGCTCGAATACTTACGCCTCGTTCGTGGCTGTTTTCTTTCCGAAGACTTCATCACGTTTGATGATCGCCGATGCTTCGAGCGTGACGTCGTTGGGGACTTCGGTGAAAGCGATGATCGATAGGTCTGGTAGGCCGCGCGAGAGTAAGTGGCGAATCGGTCGGCGGATGGACGAATCAACGAGTAACGCGACATCGACTTGCTGCTGGCTCGACTCACGGAGTGCTGTTGCCAATCGAACGATGAGTGCTTCGAGAGCTTCTGGCGGGATCGCTAAGCGTTTTTCTTTTTCTTGCAGACTCCGACGCAGTTCCAATTCGAGATGCGGATCAAACACGATCGCGTGAATGCGATGTTCGGCATCCAGGAACGGTTCGCAGATCGCTCGCGGCAGGTAGTTGCGAGCACGATCAGCCAGTTCGAGCGGGTCTTTCGTCGTCGGTGCGTAATGCGCCAAGGCTTCCAAGATGCGAGTCAGATTCGTGATTGGAACCCGTTCTTCGAGCAACGCTGTGAGGACTCGATGAACGGCTCCCATCGACAGCATGTTCGGAATTAATTCGTCAACGACAGCAGCCGATGTGGCCTTCGCTTGGTCAATCAGCTTCGTCACGTCTTCGCGACTGAGGAGTTCGCTCGCGTATCGCTTACAGACTTCGCGAAGATGCGTCATGAGCACGCTCGGTGCATCGACAACAGTGCTTCCCTGCATCGTGGCTTGCGAGCGATCGTTCTCGCTGATCCATTTGGCGGGGAGGCCAAACGTGGGATCTTTGGTGTCGAGTCCCTTGAATGCGATCGGCTTTCCATCGGGTGAAATCGCAAGTACTCGATCAGAGTGCAAAGTTCCGCGAGCGACCTCCTGACCACCGATCAAGATTCGGTAATCCTGCGGTTCGAGCACGTTGCTGTCTCGTATTCGGACGAGCGGAATCCACAAGCCCGATCGTTTCGCTAAATCGCGTCTCAGAGTGCCAATTCGCTGCAACAACGACAGTCCGCGCGGCGGCTCCACCATTCCCAAGAGGCGACTGCCGATCTCGATACACGCTCGGTCGGTCTCTAAGAATTCCGATAAGTGTTCTTCCATCGGCGAACGAGGTGTCGATGACGTCGATGATTGATCTTGTGCCGACTTATCGCTCTTCTCGTCCGCAGGACGAATCTTGCGTGCGACCGACCAGAGCCCTGCGGCCATCAGCAGAAACGGGATCATGGGCATCCCGGGTGCGAGTGCAAAGAGGCCGAGAATACCAGCACCGATTTGTAGCGGACGACGCTTTGTCAAAAACTGGGCACCGATTTCAGAGCCCAGCCCAATTTGATTCGAAGACTTGGTCACCAACATACCGGCGGCCGTCGCGGTGATGAGCGCGGGAATCTGCGACACCAGTCCGTCACCAATGGAGAGGATTGAATACGTTCGGATGGCAGTCGTCAGCGGCATCCCATTGAGCATTCCGATGATGATGCCGCCGACCAAGTTAATCGCCGTGATCACTAAGCCTGCGACGGCGTCACCACGCACGAACTTGCTGGCACCGTCCATGGCGCCGAAGAACTCTGCTTCTTGCAGCAACGCACTTCGTCGACGCTTCGCTTCGACATCATTGATGCCTCCCGCGTTGAGGTCCGCATCAATCGCCATCTGTTTGCCGGGCATCGCGTCCAAAACAAATCGTGCGCCGACTTCCGAAATACGTGTTGCACCTTTTGTGATGACCAAAAACTGAATCACAACCAGAATCAAGAACACCACCAGTCCGACGACCAAGTTGCCGCCGACTACGAAGTTGCCGAACGTCTCGACAATCTTTCCCGCGTCCGCCTGTAACAGAATGAGTCGCGTCGTCGCCACGTTGAGCGACAGCCGAGCCAAAGTCAGGACCAGCAACGTCGACGGGAATACCGAGAGTTCGAGTGGCTGCCCAACGCTCAACGTCACCAACAGCAACAACACGGTGATGCTCAAGTTGAGCGTGAGCAATACGTCCAACAGCGCTGTTGGCAACGGAATGATCAAAACGAGGATCATTGCCATCACCGCAAGCGGAAAGATGAGTTCGGAACGCTGGCTATTTGGAGTAAGAGGAAGAGCGACAGACATGAGGAGTGCCCACGGAATACACGGAAAAACAC
>CAIJTL010001047.1 GCA_903823545.1 uncultured Planctomycetaceae bacterium | reverse complement strand
GTGATTCGTGTCGTCGTCGCGTCATCAGGATTGTCCGAAAGCTCCCACGCTTCGAGCCCGTTCGAATCAACGTCAGTGATCTCCAACGTTTTCGGCACCACGCAGACCAGTCGATCAAGCGGCGTCCCATGCACCTGCAATGTGGTCACTGCGTGCCACGTCACTTCGCCGGGAGCGACTCGCAAGCCGAAACCGGTTGTCGCAAACAGCAACGAATCGGTCGCTCGCTCTCGCTGCCGATCGGTCAATTGCAACGTCACCGTATTTCGTTGACCTCCGACCGCCAATTCGTAGTTCGCGGGCTGATCGGCGGCCGAGGGGCGTTCCACCGACAGCTCGTCGAAATGTAGATGCTTCCCAGCCGGGACAGCCACTTTCAATGTCGCGGCGACTCCTGGAAGCACTCCGAGTGAAGCTAACTTGTCAGCACCCACGGCATTGAGCGGGGCAGACAACTCCAGAGTCAGTACGTGATTTCCCTTCGCTTCGCTGAGCAAGAACAAATTCTGATCGGCTCGTCCGAGCTTGGCCGCTTCCCCGTTGAGCTTCGCTTGCTCCACTGACATGCCTGCCAACGGCAACGCAATCGCTAGCCATGTGTCGTGAAACTGTGAGAGCTTGATCTCTGCCGTTACCAACAATTGCTCGCCATCGAATCTTGCAGAGTAGGTTGCTCCAGAAACGATGGCCCCCACTGGTGCCGATTTGTCCGAAGGAGCATTCTTCTGAGCGTCACGATAAAGCTTGAGGAACTCGTCTTTCGGTAACAGCACTCCACGTTGATCGCGAGCAATCAACGCATCGAGATCATCCACAGGGACAAACACTCGCCGCATTGGAAGCTGGTCAAGTTCTTCCTTCCCTTGGGCGAACGCTGTCGAAAAGTCACAGGCAAACAACGACAACAGCAAGACCACTGGTCTCAAAAAGAGCCAAACTTTGGCACTTTTCTCTGTTTGCTCCGTTTCCTCCTGTGCAAGCCTTTTGTTTTGATCAGAAGGAAACAGAGAGAACAGAGTTTGCCTGGAAGACGAGCAGTCCCTGTTGGAGGCGTCAGACAATTTATCGTTGTCGGTCATGTTTGCTTCTGCTGTTGTATTCGAGGAGCGAGCGAACCAACCCGAAGCGTGAGCGAGGGCAGACGCTTCCAGTGATGCTGATTTCCAAGTCCGTCAGTGGACGATGATCTTTAATTCCATGTCTTGTGAAGCGTCCGCCCTCGCTGACGCTTCGGGTTAGTTTGCGGACTCAGGCGGCGGGCTGACTGTTGCTGGGAACGGTCGGGACCAATCAAACGAAGTGCTCTTTGATTTCTTCGCGGCACCGAAGAGTGATTGAACAATCCACAGACCGAACATCAGCACGAAGCCCCAGCGAGCAGCGGCGACTCCGTGGAGGACCGTGTCGGAATCGTTCAGCCCAGCACAGACTGCGATCAAGATTGCCGCCAAAACCCAGCCGAGTCGATTTCGCCACGTCGTCGGAATCAGTACCACACCAAGGAAGAACATCGCACAGGTGGCCACAATCGCCGCGTAGCTCACTTGCCACCATGTCGCTCGGAGATGCTCTGCACCGCCGAGGTTGTGGTAAGCGTATGCTTGGCCTTGCGTCGCGAAGTCTGCTACGCCGACTGACGAAGTGCCAATCCAACTCTCCAGATCAGCGGGTCTCACTTGTGAGGCGACGTGTCCATTCAATGCGTGTTGCAGTGTCAGTCGCTGATCGCTTTCACGCACGAAGCGATCGGGTGTTCCGACCAGCGAATATTTTTCTGGAACCCACACAACCGTTCGTAATTGTTGAACAGCGACACCCTTTGAATTGCCGTCGAGCTTTCCAAAACGAGGCACAAACAAATGCAGATGCCCCCTCCAGCCTTGGAACGCTTCCGGAGTGATCTTGGCCAAAAATTGCAACGTGATCGAAAACGTCTCGTCTGATTTTGCTCCGCGTGCGACGCTGACGTAGTAAGTCTCCCAGCGATCGTCGGAACCTTTCTCGCCCTTCTCTGCCGACACCAGTTTGTTGTCGACTAGAACGCCGAGGATCTCAGCACTCGACGGTAAGTTGATTTGCAATCGCTGCCGTTCGGACGTCTTGAGCTTGTATCGACAGCGATACGACGCCCGGCTGTCCTCATCGACGACCACTTCAACCAAGCCGCGCGAGATGACCGTTTCGACCACTTCTTGAATTTCGTGCTTCGCGGCCAACACCTTCAACGACGCGGACTGCGAGTAATACCGATACGCGAGCGAGCCCTCTTGTCCAACCAGCGACAGTTCGCGCGGGTCGATCGCTTCCAGGTCATCTCCACTTGTCTCAGCAGTGACGGTCAGCGATTTGTCTTTCAACACGGTGATCTCACCGTAAACGTCCGCCAGTTCCACTTTGCCCGCTTTTGATTCTTCACCCGCTAAGCCAAGTGCTTTCACCGGCAAGACCGTCTGCTCCCACGAGAGCATCGGGCCTCCCTTTCCTTCTTTCTTGGCCGAAGCATCGGCTCCGTTCGTTGCAGTCTTCAAGTCATACGTGATTTCAAACGGCACATC
>CAIJTL010001046.1 GCA_903823545.1 uncultured Planctomycetaceae bacterium | reverse complement strand
TTCTTTCCGTGACCCTTCGGCGGCATCTGCTCATCGGGATTGGTCGCAGTGATGCGGCGAATGAGTTCGCTTTCATCGGGCTTGCCAATGACAACCGCGACCTTGCCAGAATCCAGCTTTGCGGCCGCACCGTCGCGTGTGTCGAGACGCAACCCGACCTGGCGCTCCTTCTCGTCCGGCCCATGACACTTGAAGCACGAGTTCGACAAGATCGGTCGAATGTCGCGATTGAAGTCCACAACCGGATCAGCGGCCATGACAGAACTGACTGAGAAAACCGAGACCATCAGCACAAGAGCGCGTCGCATCATTGAAGACTTCCAAAATGGGCGAACTTGGTGGGCAGGATGTAGGCGGGAATTTCACTGGCGAACATGATACAGACTCAAAGCATCTGTTAAAGCCGGTCGGACATCCTCGTTATCTTCGCCGACTGCAGTTACCTGGTGCAAACTGACTGTCGTCCTCGACGCCGCACGACTTGAAGTTCTGACGACGATTCACCACCGTCCGCACTCCACCACCTTGAAAACGTCTCTTTCGGAGTTCTCCATGCGACAACTTCAGCGGCTAATGAGCTTGGCCGTGTTGATAACGACCTGCCTTGTCGGGGGCCGCATTCAAGCAGAAGGCGATCCGTTTCCGTTGAGCCCGGATTCGCAAAAACAAGACGGTGTCCCCGAAGGAAAGGTGACTCAGCACACATGGCAAAGCAAAATGTTTGAGGGAACGACACGCGATTACTTCGTTTACGTGCCAGTTCAATATGACGGTTCGCAACCAGCGGCAGTAATGGTTTTTCAAGACGGTCATACCTATGTCAACAAGACCGGTCGCTTCCGGACGCCGATCGTCTTTGACAACTTGATCCACAAAAAAGAGATGCCGGTGACAATTGGCATCTTCATCAATCCCGGCCACAAGGGAGATTCGAAGATCGAAACTCCGTGGCAGGCGAACAACCGCAGCGTCGAATACGACACTCTTGGCGATGCTTACTCAACGTTTTTGCTCCAAGAAATTCTGCCAGAAGTTGGCAAGGCTTATAAGCTGACCGAAGACCCTGAGCAGCGGGCGATTTGCGGAATCAGTTCCGGTGGAATCTGTGCTTGGACGGTCGCATGGGAACGCCCGGATGCGTTCCGCAAAGTGCTCAGTCACGTCGGCAGCTTCACGGACATTCGTGGCGGTCACGTCTGCTCGACATTGATCCGGAAGACCGAACGGAAGCCGATTCGAGTCTTCCTGCAAGCCGGCGAGAACGACATCGACAACCAGTTCGGCAACTGGTGGCTCGCAAATAAGCAAATGGAGGCCGCGTTAAAATTCAGCGGCTACGACTACAAATTCGCGGGGAGTAACGGTGGCCATGATGACAAACATGGCTCTTCAATTTTCCCGGAATCGCTTCATTGGCTTTGGCGGAAATGATCTTCACGTGAAGGAGCAAACAACATGGATTGGAAAGTGATCCTCGTCATCGTCGGATTTTGCGTGGGAGGTTGGTGGCTTGGAAAATTGATGACCGATTCTGGCCGCAACATGGACGACGGCGGCGGTGGATAGCCGACGTTTGTTTTGAAATCCGAAATGGCGTCCTACATCCACCAAATTGCAACTTGGAGAAATTCAAAATGTCAGACAACCTGATCAGTTCCCGTCGTGCGTTTTTCGGCCAATGTGGCGTCGCTGTTGCGGGAGCGACGATGTTCACGGCTGGCAACCAAAGATCCATCGCGGCAGAACCTCCGAAGCGGAACGGCAAGAGTCACATGAAGCTCAGCTTGGCCGCGTACTCATTCAATAAGTTTTTGGTGAATCGAGGTACTGCCGAACAAATCGCTGCGGCAAAGATGAAGCTCGAAGACTTCATTCAATTCTGTGCTGACCAGAATCTCGATGGGACCGAACTAACATCGTACTACTTCCCGAAGGAGGTCACTCCGGCGTTGTTGCGAGCGATCAAGGAGCAAACCTTTCGACTCG
>CAIJTL010001045.1 GCA_903823545.1 uncultured Planctomycetaceae bacterium | reverse complement strand
AGCTACTTCGAGTGGGTGCAAAACCTGCAACAGTTCCGCTGGGAATTGTCCGAGGTCAACGAGCGTCTCGAACGCCGCATGGTCCAAGCGTTCGAAGCCGTGAAGGCAAAAGCCGCGTTGCATCAAACAACGCTCCGTCGCGGTGCGTTCTTGCTTGGCTTAGAGCGAGTGGCAGACGCGACGAAGCTGCGTGGTTTTTGATTGATCAACGTGGCACGGGTGGCTCGCTTGTGATTTTTGGGCTCTCCGCCATACCTGTTGAAAACCGGATCTGCCAAAGAGGACTCACGCAAAGGCGCGAAGTCGCACAGCATTGAAATCTTTGGGATGCATCCCCTTTGCGACTCCGTGCCTTTGCGTGACACGTCCGTCAAAACAACACAAGTGGCGGAGAACCGTTTTTTTGAAAGTCCTCAAGCCGCCTGCTCTCCGATTCAGACAACTCAAATGGGTTCAACGATGAAACTCAAATACGGCCAAATCGGTGTCGGTCACGCTCATGCCAACAAGATTGCCGTGTATCGGCAGTCGTCCGATTGGGAGGTTGTCGGTGTTGTTGAGCAGGACCCCGAATTGCGACAGCGTGCGGAGAAAGATCCGCTCTATCGCGACTTGAAGTTCATGACTCAGGAGCAATTACTCAACACCCCGGGTCTGCAAGTGGTTGGTGTGGAAACTCAGGTGCGCGACTTGCTCAAGACTGCCGATGACTGCATTGCGGCGGGCAAGCACATTCATCTCGATAAGCCTGCTGGTGCGTCTCTGCCGCATTTCAAGAAGATATTGGATGAAGCGGCTCGCAAGCATCTCGTCGTGCAAATGGGCTACATGTTTCGATACAGCCCAGCGGTTCTGATGCTGCGCGAGTTTTTGAAGAACGGCTGGCTTGGAGTGCCGTTTGAAGTTCACACCGTCATGAGCAAAGTTGTGCCGAACGATGATCGACGCAAGCTCGCGGAGTTCCCCGGCGGGATCATGTTTGAGCTCGGTTGTCACGTCATTGATTTGGTTGTCGGCGTTCTGGGAAAGCCTGACTCCGTGAAGTCATTCGCTCGTAAAGTTGGACCGCAGGATGACAAACTGCTCGACAACATGCTGGCGGTGTTCGAGTACCCTCGCGCGATCGCGAGCGTCAAATCCAGCGCGGTCGAAATCGACGGCGGCGACCGACGCCAGTTCGTCGTCTGCGGCAGCGAAGGGACGTTTCACATTCAGCCACTCGACGCACCATCCGTCCGCTTCACCCTGAAACAGCCGCGAGGCAAATACGGCAAGGGATATCAAGAGATCCGTTTCGGAAACTACCCTCGCTATGTTGGTGACGCTGCAGACTTGGCAAAGATCATCCGCAACGAGAAAGAGCCGGACTTCTCTTATCAACACGATCTCGCGGTTCAAGAAGCGGTGTTGTGGGCCAGCGGAGTCGCGGTTGAGTAATGCAAGCGAAGCCGTCGGTACGTTGCCGTGACGCGGAACGATGACGACTACAAACACGCTCGATTGGCAATTTCTTGCCACAGGCACGCGCTCGCGAGCGTTCCCTTGTGAAAGTCTGCGATCGAAAAGTGCTCATTTGGGCTATGAAGGTTATCAGTGGTTTGACCCCAGCCGAGTAGCAGCGTGTCGATGTCGAGAATCTGTTTGAGGGTCGCGACAACGGGAATTGAGCCGCCGCTACGAATCAGTGCCGGCTCTGTTCCAAAGGCGCTCTTAATTGCCGCTTTTGCTGCTGCCATAAATGGGCTGCTGGTGTCAGCCACGAAGCCGGGACAACCATGCTGTTCAATGAATTCAACGCAACATCCTGGCGGGCAATTCGCTGTTAAGAATTCTTTCAGAGAAATCGCCAACTTGTGTGCGTCTTGATTTGGGACCAGTCTGCAAGTGATCTTCGCGGATGCCCATGACGGGATGATCGTCTTGGGACCTTCTCCCTGATATCCGGAAGTCATTCCATTCACATCACACGTGGGGCGTGCCCAGCTCCGTTCAATCGCAGTGAAGTCTGCTTCGCCCCAGCCGGCTTTAACGCCGACGCTCGCATAGAAGCCGTCGCTGTTGAATGGCAACGCCGCAAACCCAGATCGCTCAGATTCCGTGAGTGCTTGAACGTCGTCATAGAAGCCGGGGATTTGAACTCGACCCTGCGAGTCGTGCAGTGAGCCAATAAGCCGAGCCAGTGCATTGGCGGGATTCGTTACAGCGCCACCGAAGAGTCCACTGTGAAGGTCTTGCCTTGGACCGTGAACTCGAACTTCGCACGCTAGTATTCCTCGCAAGCCATAGGTGATCGCGGGAATGCCCGGTGCATACTGGCTTGTGTCGCTGACAACGGCTGCGTCGCTGCGAAGTTGTTCTTTGCGTTCGTTGAGAAACTTGTCGAGGTTTTCGCTGCCAACTTCCTCTTCGCCTTCGATGACGAACTTGACGTTAATGGGCAGTTTGCCAGTCGACTTTAGCCACGCGGCGACCGATAAGACGTGCGTCAGCATTTGCCCTTTGTCATCAGTCGCTCCGCGCGCCCAAATACATCCATCGCGAACAGTCGGCTCAAAAGCGGGGGTCACCCACTTGTCGAGCGGATCGGGAGGCTGAACGTCGTAGTGCCCATAGATTAAAACGGTTGGTGCGTTCGCAGCTTTAAGCCACTCCGCATAAACAATCGGATGTCCTGCAGTTTCCACTAACTCGGTCGTCAGTCCAGAAGATGCCAGATGGTTGAGTACGAACTCCGCCGCATGACGAACATCAGGTTTATGAGCCGAAATTGCGCTAACGCTGGGAATTCGGAGCAAAGACTTCAGCGTTTCGAGTGCAGCGGGCTGATTCGCATTGAGAGTCGCGAGAACGACGTCCATGAAGAGTACCTTTTGCGGGAACCGAGTTTATGTGTTTCAAATCCACCATCGGAACTTGAAATCCTAATTTTATTCGTTGATCTTGGTTGTGAATTCCTCGGCAAGGGTATTCGACCTCGCCCGATCGGGACACGAGACGAGCCTCCAATTTCGAGCTTTCAGGCCGCCTTCAATTGAATTGGCAGTTCTTCAATCTTTGCAGCCAGGATGAAGTCGTTCTCCGATAATCCACCGATCGCGTGTGTGTAAATTTCGATGGAGACCGTGCGATAGCCCTCAAGATGTAAATCGGGATGATGTCCTTCGCATTCGGCCACACAAGCGACGTGGTTGAAGAAGTTCATTGCTGCCATGAAGTTTTTGACAACCCATGTCTTGCGAATGCGAAGCTTGTCTTTGGTCAGCGTCCACCCCACAAGGTGTTGAAGCTGCTTCTTGGCTTCGGCGGTTGTCATTTTAGGAACGCCCCCTTCGCATGGGACGCATCGCTTGCCGACGAGTTGGTCAACGGTCTGAATCGGAACTGCCATAGGGCCATCCTTGTGCTTCGTTTGATTGAGGCTGAATCGATCGAGCCAGGGTCGAGTGCGTTTACTGTGGTCGTTATTTCGGAGGAACGCCGAGCGACTTACCGCCGTCGATCGCCAACGCGGTTCCAGTCACCATGCATGCGGCATCGCTGACGAGATAGAGCACCGCTGCCGCAATTTCAGCGGGATCGGTCATTCGACCAAGCGCTTTTGCCATTGGGCTCGCCGAAATGATTTGCTGTTCTGCGAAGGTCCGATCGAGAGCGGCATCCAGATCGTCATTCATCATGCCTGTGTCGCCCACTGGGCCGGGGCAGACTGCGTTGATTCTGATGCGGTCCTTGGCGTGGCAGAGAGCGAGACTTTTTGTGAGGCCAACCAACGCCAATTTGCTGATGGAATAAACCGGATCGTGGGCTCTTGGAAGCAGTCCGGCATTACTGGCGATGTTGACGATGCAGCCTCCGCCGACTTTCAGGAAATGCGGGATCGCCGATTTTGAGCCAAAAAACGCAGCCTTCAAATTGGTGTCGAGTGCGTTGTCCCAATCTGTTTCCGTCACTTCCGTGATTTGCTTAACCATCCCGATCCCGGCGTTGTTGACCAGAATATCAAGCCGTCCGGTGGCATTTGCGGCGGAGTCAACTAACCGTTGCAGATCGGCAACATTTCGAACGTCACACTCGGTTGCCTGGATTCCAAGAGAACGAAATGGCTCCAGATTTTCTGGACGCAAGCGGTAATCGCCAACAAAGACTCGAATTCCATGTTCGGCGAGGAGTTTTGCAGTGGCTCGACCGATTCCACTGGCCCCACCGGTGATGACGGCAACTCGGCCAGACAGCGTCGCGAGGGCAGAGGACATCAAGCATTCCTTCGGGTCGCCGTAACTGGCTTCAACTCTCTTCCTGAGTTGTGTTTAAGTCAGTAAGGTTGTCTACGATTTGGTAAAACTTATCAGAATCTTGCGAACGTCTTTGCGCGAACTCAGGTACTTATCCGCCGCGAGTTTGCGAACTGGTCCAAATCGGGTCGGACGATAACGTTCCAAGCATCCTCAGGCAAACAGCGCGAGGGAGGCATCTATGAGTGATTTAAAGTGGACGAGCCTGCGATCGGTGAGATTGGTCGCTGCCAGTATTGCGATGGCTGTCAGCGCATCCTTCGTGGTGTCGGCCGATGATGAGACAAAAGAGTCGAAGCCAGCCGCCAAGGCTGAAGCCAAAACCGATGGCGATTCGAAGACAGAAACGAAGCCGTCGTCTAAGAAGCGCAGAGAAGACTTCACGACCGGCTCGTCAGACGTGCTCCTGACTTTCATTAACGAGCAGATCCGCCAAGGGTGGACCGATAATGAAGTTGAGCCGTCTGAGTTGGCAAGCGACGGTGAGTGGATTCGCCGCGTGTACCTCGACATCGTCGGACACGTTCCGCCCGTCGAAGACGTCGACAAGTTTCTATCCGACAAAGATAAAGCCAAACGATCAAAAGTGATCGACAAGTTGCTTGATGATCCGGCGTACGTCCGTCACTGGACTACGGTCTGGACGAACCTCACCATCGGTCAGCAAACGCCAATGCGAGTGAGTCGCAAAGGTATGCAAAAGTTCTTCCGGGAAGCATTCACTAAGAATCGCCCATGGAATGAGATCGTAATTGACATTGTTTCTGCTGAAGGCCACTTTGAGGAAAACGGGGCGGTCAATTATCTGCTTGCTCAAATGCAGATGCCGGATGACGGCGTGCAAGCAACAGCCAAGACGACCCGTCTCTTTATGGGGATGCAGGTGCAATGCACTCAGTGTCACAATCACCCGTTTAACGATTGGCAACAGCGGCAGTTTTGGGAATTCAACACATTCTTCCGCCAGCTCCGCAAAGAAGAGCACCAAAAGTATGACATGAAAACAGGTCGCAATGAGTTCTCTTACGCGGAGCTCAAGCGACGAGAGGGTGTCGAGCAGTTTGTTCTGTATGAAAAACGAAATGGCACACAGGAAGCTGCTGAATCAAAATATTTCGGACAACCGGTCGATGTGATGAAGAAGGATGACACAGGGTACGACATCAACCGTCGAGCTGAATTAGCCAAGATGATGACCGAAGGTGAAAAGCCAATGGTTGCAATGGCGATGGTGAACCGCATGTGGAGCCAGTTTTTTGGCTACGGTTTTACGAAGCCTGTGGATGACATTGGCCCTCACAATCCATCATCGCACCCAGAGTTAATGGACCGCCTTACGGTTGAATTCGTTAAGTCGCGATATGACGTTAAGCAGTTAATCCGCTGGATCTGTAACTCCGAAGCGTACAACTTGACTAGCCAGGCGACGAAGGTAAACGAAGAGAAAGACAACCCAAGTTCCGGTACGACTTCACTTTTCAGTCACGTTTATTTGAAGTCGATGTCTGCGGAACAGCTTTACGATTCGCTAATTGTCGCGACAAACGCTCACAAATCAGGCCGCTCAAGCTGGGAACAGACTGAGCAAAAGCGCCAGCAGTGGATGCAGCAGTTCGTGATCGCGTTCGGGACTGATGAGGGTGATGAGTCAACAACGTTCAATGGCTCAATTCCGCAAGCGTTGATGATGATGAATGGTGAGTTGGTCAAGGACGCGATCAGCGCCCAGAAGGGGAGCTATCTGAATACAATCCTGTCCGAAGCTCCGCAGGATAAAGATCGTGTTCGTAAGCTCTATTTGGCTGCTCTGAGCCGCAGTCCAAGCAACAAAGAAATTCAGGCTGCCCAAGCAATGTTGAAGTCAAACTCCGACAAGCTTGCTGCCTACCAGGATATGTTTTGGGCCTTGCTGAACTCGAATGAGTTCATCTTCATTCATTAGTAGAAACTGAACCCCTTTGATTTTCTGTTGCTGATGTCAGCGGCAGGTTTTCCGAATACAGATTGACTTCCAACTTAACGAAAGGCGATTCCAATGAACCTCACTCCTTCCGGTATGAGCCGTCGTCACTTTATGAGACACATGGCGGCAAGCGCGGCGACGATTCCCGCGATCGAATTCATGAACCACTTGCACGCACATGCTGATACCGTGCGGAAGAACCAAAAAGCTTGCATCCTGATGTGGATGGGTGGTGGCCCACCAACGATCGACATTTGGGATTTGAAGCCAGGCTCAAAGAACGGCGGTGAATTCAAGCCGATTAAGGCCGCTGGAACTCAAATTAGCGAACACATGCCTAAGACAGCTTCCGTGTTCGATAAGCTTGCAGTCGTTCGCTCCATGAGCACTCGCGAAGCAGATCATGGTCGCGGTCGCTATTTCATGCACACGGGCTATGTACCAAACCCGACTGTTGTACATCCGACGTTTGGCTCTGTCGTGAGCCACGAGCTTGGCTCCAAGCGTAAGGAACTTGAAATCCCGTCGTTCGTTTCGATCAACGGCGATCCAGGTAGCCCGGGCTTCCTTGGCATGTCGAACGCTGCTTTCGTTGTCGATGCCAATGGTCGCATTCGTAATGCAGACACCGACGGCATGGACTCACGGCGGCT
>CAIJTL010001044.1 GCA_903823545.1 uncultured Planctomycetaceae bacterium | reverse complement strand
GTCTAGCATCAACCGACTCCGACCAACCACGTGAGCGGGCCAACAAGCCCTGCATATAACGATCAACGGAATCATCGACCGGATCGTCATCGTTAAAAGATAACGACTCGATCGCCCGCACATCGCCACGAGTTACGGGCGTGTTTGTCGTCATGACAACTCCGCCGTATGAATTGTCTCCCTCTTTGAGCGGCTCTTCGCGAATGAAACTCCTGTGTGACTCGGCACCTTGCTCAGCAGCTTCGAAATCTGGATCTGGCAAATCAGCAAAACTCGTCGAGACTTCGATGTGACTGTCGTTTACTGCCGAGTGATCTGGAGCCAAATCTTTGGATGTCGTGCCATCATCATTGGATGTTTTGGTATGAGTCGAAGCTGCACGCTCCAGTTCTCTCAGATTAAACATGCGAGCCAATTCCGCTCGCAACGCGACCGCAGCTGGATCGGCTGCCGTCGTTTCATCATTCGATTTTGAAAATTGGCGACTGCCATCTGTCGTTGACGATTCAATTTTGCCAGAAGTTTGGGCGGCGGCATCTTGCTCAAAGGCTGTGTTCAAGTCACTCGATGACTCAGCAAAGCCGTCTTGTTCGGAATCCGGTTGCTCTGTTGCAACGGTTGACTCAGGTCGAGGAAAGGCTGCGAACTCGTTGTGAGTATGTTCCGTGAGATCAACACCGTGAGACCACGAATCGCCAGAAGAAGGCGAACTTAGGAGAGCATCTTTGTCTTCGTGAATGATCGCTATGCGCCGCGTGACTGTCGCCGATTTTGTTGTCGATGCTTCCGATTCGATTGCAGGTTCTGACTCAGATACGTCACCACGTAGGCTCTCAAACTCAGTTTTTTGAGCTTCAAATTGTTGGCGTTCGAGATTCAGGGATTCTCGCTCGGTGTGCTGCCGCTGGTGCTCCATTTGCAATGTGTGTTGTTGTGACTCCAACATCACCTGCACGGACTCAAGCGACTCCATTTTTTTGGTCTAACTCAACACGAATCGCCTTCAGCGATTCTTCAGCCGTTTGAAGGCGAGACCATTCGTTTGCGACTTCGGCTTGCTGCGATGCAACCGATGCGCGAGCCGCCTCTAAATCGTGAGCGACGGATCGCACTTCATCCTCAACCTGCTGTCGCTCCAGTTCCCATTGAGCCTTTTCGTTTTGAAAAGTCTTCTGCAATTCAACGAGTTCTGCATGACTAGCCGTGAGAGATGACGTTGACGTCGTGAGCTCGTCCCGTTCTTTGAGCCATTGATCACGTTCCGTGGCCCAAAGATTGGATTGTGCCAGCATTTGATTGTATTGCTGCTGCCACTCCTCTTTTTCAACAACAAGTTGTCGACGATCCGTTTGCAGCCACTCCCACGAGTGGGCCAATACTTTTTTCTCGCGTTCTTGATTGGCGCGGACCATTTCCAGGTCTTCAGCTCGCTTCGCTAAAGCACGGTGGTCTTCGTTGAGTTGCTCGACCGTTGCCGCAAGCTGCTTCTGAAGAGCCAACTCTTCTTCTAATACCGCGAGATTATGTCTCGAGTTCTCTAACTCCAGCGTTAGCACGGCAGAGTCGGATTCAAGCTCACGGGCTCGCTGCCTCAATGCCTCCAATTCATCACGGTCAGTGATGCCTGAGGATGAATCGCTCTCGGTTGTTCGAAGAGAATTATCAATCGTTTCGGTCAGTTGATCGAGAACGCTTGCAACTTGAACTTCAACACTCGGGGTCACTTCAATTGGTGTGGCCGCTGGACTTTCAAGTGATGATGTTGGATTCATCCGACTAAAGCGTACTTGGCTTCGTGGAGCGCATAG
>CAIJTL010001043.1 GCA_903823545.1 uncultured Planctomycetaceae bacterium | reverse complement strand
GCCGTCCTTGAATAGCGACACCTTGAGTGCGTCTCCCGTCGAGAACCCCGTGATCGAGAGCTCCAAGACAGTCGGCTGAGCGAAGCGAATCCTGAGATCGCTGATGTTGGTGAGATCATTGGCCGCGCGTTTGTCGGTATCAAGTCGTAAGAGCAGTCGTTGCTGGTCGAAGCCGATATGAATGCGGCGGATCAAACCATCGGTCACTTGCGCCATCGTCCCGCGTTCGCTGCCAGCCACGTACAGCCCGGCATTGATCCACTCGAAATAACTTGAGTGACCGTCGATTTGCACGGTCAGAAAGCTGGTCGGCATCGTGTGCAAACGACGGTGCCCGTTACGTTTGATCGGTTGATTCAGCACGGCGGGATACGGTTCACCCAGTAACGTGTAGATGTTTTGCAAGTGCGTGCGGAAGAGCCGATCAAACAGTTTGTCTTGAGCCGAACCAAACTCTGGACCGTACCACCAGAACCAGTCGCTCCCTTCGGCGATGAAGAGTTCTTCCCACGCTTGCTTAAGCTTGTCGCTCGGCACGCCTCCTTCCGAGTCTCGTTGTCGCAGTCGCTCGCGAGCTTCGTGCAATAAGTCCCACGCGGTGCGGTCTTCGTCGTGTCCGATCCAGATCGCGAAGTTGTGTGAGATCCAACTCCCCGCAAAGAGACGGTCGATGCGGTCGGTCGCTGGGTGCTGCCGCACGTAATCGCCGATGCGAACGGGGTCAATCGATCCACGACGAGCCGCCTCGTGATACAGCGTGCGGAGAAATGTCACACCGCCGTCGTGGTAATACTCCCAGCAATTTTCGCCGTCGAGAATGATCGGCACGAGCGTCGGTCGGCCACCGTTGGCCGCTTGAGTCGCGTGACCGATCTGTTCGACTCGGCTGAGCAGATCCATCGCGGCCATCGTGTAGTCAGCACGCTGGTAATGAAAGCCGATGAGGTCCGACATCGCGTGATCGCGAAACACCATTTGCAATTTCTTGTCGCCATCCGCTGCGAGCCACGGCCGATAAAGCAACTCTGGAGATCGCAAGTGGCCATTCGGCTCGCGCCCGACTCGCCCGCCTGTTGAGGCCATCAAGATTTCTTCGTCGGTCGCGATCCATTCGATGCCAACATCTGCGATCGCTCCGATGATCTCTTGAGCGACCGAGCCTTCCGATGGCCACATGCCGCGTGGCTTCGCACCGAAGAGCTTCTCGTGGAACGCGACCGCTCGACGCAAATGTTCGATCGCATCTTCACGATAACTGTCGAGCTTCTTGGGGAGTTCGCAACCCGGCATGGCTTGTCGAGCCAATCGCTTGTCCCACAACAACGGTAGGATCGGGTGATAGAACGGAGTCGTCGTGAGTTCGACCTGCCCCCCTTCGGCCAGTTGCCGATGCAACGGAATGATCGATCGCAAAATTTCCAACTGTTTGTTGAGTAACCACGCTTTGTCGGCTTCGCTGTAAGACTGCCCTTTGCGGCGGAACTCCAACAGGTCGGAGTCGATCTCAAACAAGATCGGGTGCATCCACGCGAGGTTGCTCCAAACTTGGAGGTCGCGAACGTCTCGTGTTGTGAATCGCGACAGTGCCGATTCCGGTGAGTCTGTACCGACTCGCCGCTTCAAAAAGAGTTCGTGGTAACGCGGCGACGGGCGAATCATGCTGTCGCCGTTCGCCATGAAGAAGTGGCCGAGCAAATACAGCGAGTCTTCGCGCGAGAGTCCATCAGCCGGCATTCGTGACACATCCAAATGCCGATCACTGCCGCCGTGGTCCGTGTACTTCAACAACTGCACAAGCAAGCTCGGGACCAAGTTGATCGTGCAACGAAACTCTGGCACCTCACGAATGTGCCAAGCCATGCCCCAATAGTCTTTGGTTCCATGGAGACGGACCCAAGGAAATTCATTCTCCCCGGTGAGATCGTTCGGGTAATACGGCTGATGTTGATGCCAAAAGAAAGCCAGAGAAACCGGCTGCATGAAAACTCCGTTTGCAACAGGGCCATGAATGTTGGGTAGTGGGTCAGTTCCGCTCGTAGTGACCGCATTTATGCGGTCGAATCATCGACCCGATGAATCGAGTCACTACAAACTGACCCAGTACAGAATGTTGTGAGTGATTTCGACAAAACTAGCGCGACGCGTAAGTGGTCCGAGCAAGCGTGAATTTCAACTCTCGCTCGCGGATCTCGCTAAAACTCGGTTTCGTATTTTTGCGACAGACGAGACCGAATCACGGAGGTTTCGTCGATGATCATGTCCCAAATCTTTTGGCGATCCTTTTCGGCGTCGGCAATCACCTTGGCTTGTTTGGCTTCAATCTCCGCGAAGTTGTTTCGGTACTCAACGCGATTTTGAGCATAAGCGTAACCCGCTCCATAACTGACTGCGTAATTCGTCCAAGGAGTGCTGACGTAGTAGTTGTTGGGATACACGTAGGCTTGTTGCTTCTTTTCAAATTGCAGAGCACCGACATCAAGTGGGACCCCGCGCAATGAACGGGCTATGGCTCGCAGCTTTGTGCTGACACTGGCAGAGCAATTCAGCAACTCCGGATCGACATCGCGGCTTGGGAGCTGACTGATCTTCTTCGCCGCAGTCTCGAACCAATGGGCCGAGGAGGTGTAATCCTTGGCCTTTCGAGCTTGCTTCTCAAGATCTGAAAGCTGCATTTGGATCATGCCGTAGAAACGACGCGATGCGGCTTGCTCGGCTGATTTGGGTGACGATTCGCTGCTGTGAGAACCATCATCAAGATGTCCGACTGATGGTTGGATGAAGGAAATGATTCTGCGCAGGCTGATTTCCGATATCGAGCTTTCAAACGTCAATGACTTAGTACCAAGTCGCACTCTGGCTGCTGGCAACTCGTCGATGGAGACACCGTTCTTCTCAAACGCCGCGAGAGCGAGTTTAGGAAGGAGAGGCGCATACGCAGCGATTTCGTCTGCGAAGTCGATTTGTACCGAGCCCTCAATCTTTTCGGTGACATCGACATGGATCTGCAATCCGCGCACGCTCGTAATCAGTTTGGCGAGCGCATCGAAATCAAGCTTCTCATTCTTCAAGACCGTTGAGTTCTGCAATCGGAGTTTCACTTCATCAAAGTGCAACACATCTTGAAGATCGAGTGCCAAGCGGTACTGCCCCTTCGCATCAGGCCCAGTGAGAGCTTCACGCAGATAATCAGAAACCACTGGCTGTTCTCGGCCACGGCTGTCTCGCAGCCAGCGGGCAACATCTTGACGGTTTTGATGATTCGTCACCGCGAGTGTTTGTGGGCGGAGTTCAATGAAGCAAGCCTTTCGTTCGCTGGCGACAAACGGAAGTCCTTCCAACTTCTCAAGAGTTGCCGATTCGCGTTCTGCCAACTTCTTCATTGCGAACGGTTGCTTCAGCCGAACAAGTCCAAGTTCCCATTCGGCACTGATGGATTCTGCATCAATTTTTGCCGCCAGAACTGCGGTTTGAACTGTCGGCGGAAAGGCGACCAATCCGCTCGCGAAGTCCGTGTAGTAGCGGCGTCCCCAAGTTTGTTTCACACCAATCTTGCTGTTGAACAACCCTTCGACGTTGACCCACGCCACTGCGTTTGCGGCAGCAGGAACGCGAGCCAAAAGTTCGTCAGAAGCGAACGACAATTTGGATGGAACCAGCATTGCCATTAAGGCAAAAGCGAAGCGAACCAGTCGAGCCATGATGATGCTCCGAAAAAGCGACCGACTAAATTTCAAACGATGACTGTCACGTTAAATGGTATCCATTGTGAGCACGCCAGTCTCTTGAGCGACCTCGATTTCAACAATCTAGAGATGCTTCGGTCGGGCGTTCTCGCCTCGCCAAATCTGCCTCATGTTTTCGTTTCGGTTATGCCGATGATGCCGATAACGGAATCTGCGCGATGTCTGCGGAGACGTTGTGTCCACGTTTGGTGCTCAAGGAGGGGCGACTATGTGGAGGTGGGGGCGTGCATTATTGGCGTTAAGTTGCGCAGTCACTGTTGGCCTCTCAGCGGTCAACGCAAACGCACAAACCTTTGGCATTGAATTGCATAACAATCTCATGCCCGCTTCTGGTGGTATGGCAGGGACAAGTCTGTCTCGGCCGCAGGATTTACAGTCAGCCATCAACGGGAACCCGGCCACATTGCGACAGTTTCAAGGAACGCAGTTTTCGTTTGGCGGAGCATGGGCCGACGCGAACTACAAAGTCTCTCAGGCCGATCCGGTGCCGCTGTTGGGGGTGACTCCGTTTAGCGCAACGTCCGGGACTCCGGGTGCATTGCTTGGCAATATCGGACTCACTCAGGACATGGACGTTTTCGGCCTCCCGGCCACGATGGGACTGGGCTTGATGTCGAACGCTGGTGCGGGAGTCAATTTTCGAAATGTCAAAGCATCGAATGGTACTTCGGCGCAATACCTCGCTTTAGATATGGTCGCAGCTGGCGGTGTGAGTCTGACTGAGCAGCTTTCGCTCGGTGCGTCATTCGCGCTGGGGACATCGTTTTTGGATGGCCCGTTTGTGGACATCGGCGGAATGACGACAGCGTATGGTGTGCGAGGAAGCATTGGTGCGAATTATCAGATTGCTCCCGAAACATCGCTGGGCGTTTATTGGCAGTCGAAGAAGGATCTCAATTTCAAAGACGCCGCGTTGCTTGCCGGTGGCACGCCGGTCGATATCAAGTTCGATCATCCGATGAATGTCGGTGTCGGCATTGCGAATAGCAGTTTGATGGAAGGCCGATTGCTGCTCGCAGCAGACGCAATCTACATCATTAACAGCCAAGCCGATTTCTTGAAGGCGATCTACAAGGATCAATGGGCGATTCAAATTGGTAGCCAATATGCCGCCACTGATAGAGTGCGTTTGCGGTTGGGGTATGCCTACAACGAAAACCCAATGAAGGATGCACAACTCTCCTCGGTTGGCGGAGTCTCGTTGCCGGACGGCGTTCCGGCGGTGCGATACGTCCAAGGTCAGTTTGCCGCCATCACACAGCATCGCATCACGGCCGGTGTCGGTGTCCAGGATTTTCTACCGGGCATCGACTTTAATTTATTCGCAGGCCACGCCTTTGAAGCAACCGATCAGTTTGCGGCAACGACCGTTAATATCAGCGGGAACTACTGGGTCGGTTTCGGGACCACATGGCGATTTGGATGCCGTCCTAACAACGATGTCGCTCCGGCGAATTGATTGAGTGGCCGCACGCATCAACGCGTGCTGTAGAGGTCACTTGATTCGGAACGCAGGCTATTTCGATTTCTCAACAACCCGGTCATAAAGATTCTGCACCGGCCGGTTGTTGGACTTGAGAATCGCAACAAATCGCTCAAGGACTTTCGGAGGGACTCCGATCGGCTGCTTCATGACGTACCAGCGAATTTGCTCGGTACAGGGTGGAGTTGTGAATGAGCCGGCATACGTGAAGTACTCGCGACTGGGTGGCAGAAAGTCGGATGGGTTCCGAGCGGATTCGAGCTCAACACGTTCGCCCGGTTTCGTGGGAAGGTCGTACGACAACGGAATGTCTATTTCAGCTTTCTCGTCTGCTTGGACAAAAACGCCGACAACCGCCACTTCGCCCGACTTCGTCTTGTGGACGAAGTGAATTTCCAAGTCGAACTGTTTGCCATCGAGCGTATGCTCGCTCGGCGTATGCACGTGGTATTGCTCGAGCGAGTACCTCTTGTCGCCGACGACCAAAAAGCTGCCAGGTTCGCCGTTGTGCTGAATCGTATGACCGTTGTTGATCGCGGCCATTCGCTCGATGCGATAATCGAATTTCAACGCAGGCAATTCGCTCGCTTTCGCTTTTGCCGATTTGATATCAATCGGCGACTGTTGTTTCCCACTACTCGCCAGACGGAACGACGGATCGAGTATCCCCCAAAACTCCGGCCCGTTTTTGCCTGTGTAACTCCAATGGGCAATATGTTCGTGTGGCGTTTTGGAGAAGTAATGATGTGCGGTGGGCCGCTCTTGCGCGCTTAGCGATTGGCACATCAACTGACTCACTGATGCGACAACAACGACAAATCTTGTGACGTATTTCATGGTGACGATCCAAAGTCTTTGTTCGATCTAAAGCCAAGACGTTGACTGAGTCTGATTCCGATAAATGCGGTGACAACGAGCGGCTTCACTCCCGGTTCTCGACGACCAAGGTCGCCGCTAAATCGGCCGTGATTGCCGTGTCGGCAGTGGGAGTTTTCGTCGTACTTGGAAGATAACGCCGCCACCACAATCGGGCATCAGCATCAGTCCAAGACGTCGCTGTCGGGATCTTGTCTAAATCAGCAATGATCTCGACGGCTGATTTCGGGCGGTCGTCAGGAGACTTGGCCAGACAACGCATAATGAGTTCTTCGAGTTCCACGGAAACTGGCTGCTTGAGTCGTTTTGAAGGTGGCTCGGGCAAAGATTTGACCTGTTGTCTGAGTATGTCGAGCACGCTTTCTCCGATGAACAACGGCGTGCCCGTCAACAAGAAATAGCCGACCGCTCCGACTGCGTATAAGTCGCTGCGAGCATCAATATCGTCGGGGGACTTGTAGGCTTCGGGCGACATATACAATGGAGTGCCAACGACTCCGCCGGTTTTCGTAACCAATGCTTCTCGGGATGGATCTGTGAGTTTGACGAGACCGAAGTCAAGCAGTTTGACCACATCAAACATGCCGCCTCGGACGTTGAGGAGGATATTGGCTGGCTTCACATCGCGATGGATCAGTCCAATTGAATGAGCCTCTGCGAGTGAACCGCAGATTTGCTTGAGAATGTGGATCACTCGTCCTTCAGGCTGGGGACCGTGCCGTTCCACGAGGTCTTGCAGATTCAGGCCATCGAGATATTCCATTGCGTAGTAGAAGACACCTTCGGGTGTGTGGCCATAATCGTAGATTGCGATTGTATTCGGGTGATTGAGTTGGCTCGTCAGTTGCACTTCGCGTTCAAACCGGGCGATCGACTTTTCATTCGTCTTGGTTGCATCAAGAAACTTCACTGCCGTCGGTCGATGCAGCATGGCATGTTTCGCTCGGTAGACGACCCCCATTCCTCCCTCGCCCAGCTTTTCTTCGAGCGTGTATTGGCCAAGTCGCTTAAGTTCGAGCGAAGCGAGGCGTGCTTGTTCCGCAAGTCGGTCTGCTCGCATCATGGAAAGCAGCATCAACAATGACGCTGCCGATAGAAGAGCAAATAAAGCCCAAAACGCTCGATTGATGGTATCAAGTGTCTGATGCGCTTCACGGACATCGAGCTTTGTGGCGATACCAAAACCATCATTCTCGAGCCATTGCCACGCACCGACGACAGGAACTCCTCGATAGTCACGATAGCCGTTGATGTTCATCCCGTCGCGACCAACCGCGGCTTCGGTTGCCATCAAAGTCATTGGTTGCTCGGAACGTGGCAGTTTCGCACGCGTCCCTTGAGTCAGATCGACGCCGGGATCGCGCAATGAAATGTTGAGCGTTGAGTCCTCGCCTTCCGTTAATAGTCCGATACTTCGAAGTTGCTCGTCGAAGCGACTGTTGGTCAGCATCACCCCATTGCGATCGAATGCAAACGTCTCGCCGGTCTCGCCGATGCGAGCGATTTCCAGAATTCGAGTGAACTCGACCTCTGGCTGAATCCGCAAACCGAGCAGGGCAATGACGTCACCACTTTCGCCAAAGACTGGAGCGACCGCGAACATCGTTGGCACTCCCACGCGCGTGACACCATGACGATCGGGAATCGCGATTTTGCTTTTCCGCGGAGGCAACACTAATGATTGTCCAGCGAAGCCAATCTCGCGAAGTGGCTTCATCTCCAAATCAGTAAGCTGCCAGCCGACCAGCTCACTACGGTAAGAGGCGACGACTCGTCCGCTTCGTTCGACGACCACGAAGCCGTTGTATTCCTGTGCTGCAAGCAGTGGATCGATCTCAGTTCGCAATTCGGCCGCAGATGGAAGATTCAGCAATTCAACTGATGTCGCATTTGGATGGACCTGTGCAATCAACGAGCGAATCTTCGCGGCAATTTGCGAATCGGTGGCGGCCGACTCCGCTTGATTTCGTTGCATTCGAAGCCAGTTTCGCACTGCCTCCCGCTCGGATTGCAATGTCGTTTGCAAGACCGACCGCAAACTGGCATTCAACGAGGATTCGACCTTCGCTTTCAGCCAACAACCAACGATTGCGAGTACCACCAACACGATCAGCGGTCGTATCCAAATATGGCGCCGCCAAACTGTGGACAGTGATTGCGTTGCTCGAAATGTTTCGGTCACAGGAAGTTCTCGCGATTGAAGGCGTCACATGGGGTGCCAGCATCCGCAGGATTCACTCAGAAATCAATTGGCTGACGCTCCGATTTACGGTCGAGGTGAATCAACGGAAGTTGACCTACTTGCAACTTACCTTCGTAAACAAGGTCCAAATCAGAGACCCGAAGAACGACGTCGAAAAGACAAACGCCAAACTGAAGCTGGCGTGGCTGGAAAGTTCATTGCATGGCGGAAAAAGGGTAGGGCGGGCCGGCGGAGCGCCGGCCCACCGCAATGAACTAACCCGTCGCGTGAGCGAAGGCGTACGTTTCCTCGACTAGCAATTCCTCACGTTTTGAAGCGTACGCCCTCGCTCACGATTCGGGTTACGTTTTCATCAATGTCAAACACTGGCACGCCCTGCGTGTCAGGGCTGATGTGGTCGATTTGCTTGAGTCGCGGCGGTATCTTCTTCGGCATGACCAACGTGACACAAATTCTTTCCCGTATCGAGCACGGTGACCTCACGGCCGCTCAGGAATTGTTGCCGATGGTCTACGAAGAATTGCGTAAACTGGCAGCTCAGCGGATCGGGCAAGAACATCCGGGGCAGACTCTTCAGGCCACGGCGTTGGTGCATGAAGCATACTTGCGGCTGGTGGATGTTGATCAGGCTCAGCACTTCGATAGCAGGGGGCACTTCTTCGCGGCAGCGGCTGAGGCAATGCGACGCATTTTGGTGGAAGGTGCTCGGCGGAAGAAGCGGCTCAAACGTGGCGGCGAGTTGCAGCAGGTCGAACTAGCCGATGATTTGGTTGCCACGCCAGAGATTCACGAAGATCTGATTGCACTGGATGAGGCACTCGATCGCCTGAAGGCGATTGATGCGGAAGCGGTGAGGCTCGTTCATCTGAGGTACTTCGTGGGTCTCTCGATCCCCGACGCGGCCAACTTCATGGGGATTGCTCCCCGCACGGCAGATCGAATCTGGGCCTTCGCGCGAGCATGGCTGCATCAAGAGATCGCTGGGATGGAGAGTGATTCCGCCAGAAAGTAGCTGGTGCGTCACGCTATTTTGGAAATTTCACAAATTTTGTGGCGTGATTGGCGGCCAAACGGCGCATTGAGGACAGGACCATTTTGACCTTCGTCACCAGACCGAGGCTGTTGTCATGAAAGAACGGGAACTGTTTCTGGCTGCTCTTGAGATTGAAAACCCGGTGGCCCGGCAGGCACATCTGAAGACTGAGTGTGGCGACGATGTCGCGCTGCTGGCTCGTGTCGAGGCGTTGCTGGCGTCGCATGAAAACCAGAGCCAATTCCTCAACACGCCGGTAGTCGAGCAGATTGCAGACGTTTCGGATGCCGTGGCCTCTGCCACGATCGCTGATGAAAATGGTTCCACGCACGACGACGACCCTGACGCGACGACGTTCTATTCCAACGGGAATGCATCTATGACGAAGCAGCAAGAAGACGCGGAATTCGAGATGGCGTTGGGGTACTTGGAACCGTCAACCAAGCCCGGTGCGTTGGGGCGGTTGGGGCATTATGAAGTGTTAGAGGTGGTTGGTCGCGGGGCGTTCGGGACGGTGCTGCGAGCGTTTGACGAGAAGCTGCAGCGGGTGGTCGCGATCAAGGTCATGGCTCCAGAGATGGCGGCGACATCGCCGGCCCGTAAGCGGTTTCTGCGGGAGGCTCAGGCTTCGGCGGCAATCCGGCATGAGCATGTCGTCAGCATCTATGCTGTCGAAGAAAAGCCGTTGCCGTATCTGGTGATGGAGTTCATTCCCGGCCTGACATTGCAGCAACGGCTCGACCAAACGGGGCCGCTCGATGTGCCGACCGTGCTGCGGATCGGCAGGCAGATCGCGGAGGGATTGGCGGCCGCTCATGCGCAAGACCTGATTCATCGCGACATCAAGCCCGCCAACATCCTGTTGGAGTCGGGGGTTCGCGAGATGGTGAAAGTCACGGACTTCGGACTGGCTCGCACGGCGGACGACGCCAGTCTGACGCAGAGCGGTACGATTGCTGGCACGCCGATGTACATGGCTCCCGAACAGGCGATGGGGCAAAAGCTCGATCAGCGGGCCGATCTCTTCAGTTTCGGCAGCGTGATGTACCAGATGGTGAGTGGCCGCCCGCCGTTCCGCGCAGCGACCACGTTGGCCGTCTTGAAGCGACTGGCCGAAGAGACCCCGCGCCCAATCCGCGAGATCATTCCCGAAACGCCACAGTGGCTGTGCGACATCATCACGAAGCTGCACGCCAAGAATCCTGATGAGCGTTACCAATCGGCGCGGGAGATCGCCGATGTGCTCGCCAACTGCGAGGTCCAACTCAAGGCGCACTCCGGGCTGAAGGATTTTTCCCTCATCCCGCAAGCGAAGTCGCCGCCTGCGGCGTGGTGGAAGTGGATCGCTGCCGCAGTGGTTGTGCTGCCTCTTGTCGCCTTCGGGCTGTCGGCACTCAACCGTCCAGCGGCAAAGGTCGATCTCGTAGATAAGGGGCAGGTATCCGGGGAGGGCGAGGCTCCCGCCGAGCCGCAAGTTGCGGAAAAACTCGACTCGGAAAGAGACGACTTAGCAAAACACGGCTCTGCGGGAGCCTCACGGCAGGTTCGCAAGTCAGAAGACCGCGATGCTGATCGAGATGTCGCCGAGTGGGTCCTCAAGAATGGGGGAGCGGTCCTTCTGGTCAATCGGGGCGGATTGATCGAGAACATGGCTGATTTGCCTCCTGACCCGTTTACGGTCTTCCATGTCTTCATTCGCAATCAACCGAAGTTCACGGAAGCCGACGGGGTGCGACTGTCTCAGTTGCGTGGGCTGCATATCGTTTACTTTATCGACAGCACCCTCGAACCGGGATCGATAACAGCTTTGGCTCGAATCCGCTCGCTTCAATACTTGTTGTTGTCGCGTGGCATGACGAGTAATGCGACCTTGTCTGAGGTACTCGCCATCTCCCAGCTTCGTATTCTTGAATTGGGGCAAGTGGCAGTCACGGATGACCTCTTCGCGAAGTTGGGAGCCGTGTCGCAGTTGCTAAATCTGCAGATGTATTCCTGCCCGCAAGTGACCGAGAGCGGACTCATTCGCCTGGCAGCCTCACCGCCGCCGAAGCTGCAAAGGTTGGATTGGGGAGCCGTGAAACTGAGTGCAGCGGGAATGAATGCCATCGCCAGTTTATCCCATCTGCAAACGCTCCGTTTTACCAGTATGGAATTAGGGGATACCGGACTCAGCGCACTCGCTCATTGCCCAAGCCTTTCGGAGATCGTGTTGGATATATCAACAGGAATCACCGCAGGAGCGATCAACGACTTGCAACAGAAACTCAGCGGTTGCCAAGTTGTCGTCACAGATCCAGAGCAGGCATCCCCGATCTATGGACTGGCCTATCGCGACACCATTCGAAAACTGATGTCTCGCGGGTGCTCAATTGGAATTAACAGTAACTCATCTCGCGGAATGACTTGGATTCAGGGCGACACCGCATTTCCTCCGGGCGACGTTGTGTTTGCCCAGTACATAAATGTGAATGATCAAACAGCCCCAGCCCCTGAAACAGAGGACCTGCAATTGCTGGCTCAACTGACTGATCTTCCCAGACTGGGCGTGAGTCACTTGCCCGCTGGCGGATTGCGTGAACTGTTGCCGCTGAAAAACCTGATAGCATTGAATCTTGCCAACAGTCAGTTGACCGAAGCCGACTTCGCACTCCTACCGACGTTCCGCAAATTGAGTGAACTTCGGGTGCTCATCCCCAACAAGGCCGCATTGGAAACCGTGGCGACATTGCCCCACCTCAGCCGACTCACCTTCGAAGCCGGTTCGACTGTCGCAGATGGCGACCTGAAAGCCCTCGAATCTGTTCGCACCTTGAGCACGCTCGATCTCGTTTTCACAAACATTTCCCGCGAGGCCGCTCAAGCCTTCGCCAACGCCCGCCCCGATGTCATCGTCAATTGGAAAGACGGCATTCGCCTCGAACCGGTCATCGGCTGGCACGGTTGGCCCGCCGATGCTCCGGCCCCGGCGATTGCGCCGATCAATTCCGCTCAGGCGAAGGCGCATCAAGAAGCATGGGCCAAGCACCTCGGCGTGCCGGTCGAGTACACGAACAGCATCGGCATGAAGTTCCGCCTGATCCCGCCGGGTGAGTTCACGATGGGGAGCACGGCGGCGGAGATCGAAGCGGCCCTCAAAGCCGCCTATCCAACGGCCACGCACTGGCATGACTGCATCCGCTCGGAAGCACCGCAACATCAGGTGATTCTGACTCAACCGATCTACCTCGGCATCCACGAAGTCACGCAGGCCCAGTACGAGAAGGTCATGGGGACGAACCCCTCTCACTTCTCAACGAGTGGGCCGGGCAACGAGGCCGTCGCCGGAATGGACACCTCACGTCACCCGGTTGAAAAAGTGAATTCCGACGAGGTGCTGGAGTTCTGCGACAAGTTGAGTCAACGGGAGAAGCTCAAGCCCTATTCGGTCCGCGAGGGCGCACCAATCGCGCCACCTGATGCCACCGGCTATCGACTCCCCAGCGAAGCCGAATGGGAATTCGCGTGTCGCGCGGGGACGACGACGAAGTTTTGGATTGGCGACAACGACGAAGCTCTGGAACAAGTGGGTTGGTTCGGTGATAACTCTGGCGATCGAACACACGCGGTAGGCGAACTGAAAGCGAATCCGTTCGGCCTCTTTGACATTCATGGAAACGTCTGGGAATGGGTGCAAGACGGCTGGGAGCCGGGCTTCTATCGCGACTTCGCCAATAAACCCGCAATCAACCCCCTCAGTCCGAGTTCCTCCGAGACCGAACGAATCATCCGCGGCGGTCGTTGGTATCACGAAGCAACGTATTGCCGGTCATCATTCCGCCTCTCAGTTGCCTCGACAGATCGTTTCGAGGATCTCGGCTTTCGAGTCTCGCTCCCAGTGAGCGCCGTGAAAGCGGCCATCGCGTCCAGCAACACAATCGACTCTGCGAAAGCGAAACGGCGATTCGCCAGCGACGAATGGATCGACGTCATTCCGCTCATCGATCCCCCGGCCGACAAGTGGGATGTTCCTCAACGGACGGGCAAGAATGCCTGGAGAATTGAGAATGGAGAATTGGTCGTGAGCGGAGACGCACTCGCCTCCAAGTTGTTGCTGCCT
>CAIJTL010001042.1 GCA_903823545.1 uncultured Planctomycetaceae bacterium | reverse complement strand
GCCAAGCGAATCACCTTCTATCACCCGCTGACGTCACAACGGATGACATTTGAGACGGAGTTGCCGAATTGGGCAGTTGGCTGACGCGATTGGGGAATCTAATTGAACTTTGTTTAACAAAGTCCTGAAACAATCCCCCGAAGTCGCGAAATAACTGTCACTTTCGGCCCATGACTCAACGAACTCGGTCTTTTGGCTGATCAACCGATAATCCGGGTGGTGTCGCGCCTTGCTGCGCCGTGGATCAAACCCGCATAATGTCGCTCGCTCGAAATGGCCGATTTCAATGATCGCAGAGGATTCTGGTATCGGTCGCCGCGAAAAAGGACGAAGCCATGACGTCTCCCGCCTCGTTTGATCCATTGTTTGGCCCCGGATATTCGCTCGTGAATCGGCGCGATGTTTTGCGAGTCGGCTCTGTGAGTGTCGCAGCAACGTTAGTCCCATCGGGGATGGGGAGCATCGCAAAGGCAACCGGCTCCCGTTCCGCAAGTTTCGGCAAAGCGAAGTCGGTCGTCTATTTGTGGATGGGGGGCGGTGTCACGCAGCTTGAGTCGTTTGACCCAAAGCCGGAAGCTCCGGAAGAGATTCGTGGAACCCTCTCTGCGATCGACACGAAACTGCCTGGTGTCCAATTCGCCGAAGCTTGTCCAAACCTCGCGAAGATTGCAGATCAACTCGCAGTAGTCCGCAGTTTCTCGCACGACAGCAACGATCATCTGCTGAGCCAAGCTTATACGCTCTCTGGTCGCAAGGTGACGATGGCTCAACTCTTCTCAGAGCCCAACATCGGTTCTCTGGTGTGGCACCTTCAAGGTTCACGAAACGGGTTGCCTGGTTACATCGCGGTTCCAGGGATCACTCGCCCCGGCCCTCCGCCGTATGCCTTGTTCGTCGGTGGCTGGCTGGGGGATCAATACGCACCGTTCTGCGTCGGCGGTCAGCCCGAACAGCCTGACTTCACGGTTGGCGAGAAATCAGAAAACCCGTCTCCTTTGAACGACGAAGACCTGCGTCCGAAAATGCTCGACATGCCAGACGGAGTTTCGCTCACACGCCTTGATCGTCGAGTCGCCTTGCGTCAGACATTCGATCAAGCTCAACGCAGTATCGAACAACAACGTCTCGCCGAAGCGGTCGACGGTAATTTCAACAGCGCGCTGGGCCTGTTGACCTCGAACAAGATTCGCGATGCCTTTGACGTCCGCAAGGAACCCGATTCAGTTCGCGATGCTTATGGCCGCACCAAAATTGGTGGCCGATGCTTGATGGCAGCCAGACTTGTCGAAGCGGGTGCCCGATTCGTCATGGTCGATTACGGTTATGACCCTGACTATGGAAACCTTTGGGACAACCACAATGTTCCCGAGCAAAAATTTCCCCACATCAGCACGATGGCGATGCGCGGTTACCACGTCGCCGGTATGGACAAAGCGTTTGCGGCGTTAATCACTGACCTGAAACAACGAGGATTGCTCGACGACACGCTGGTTGTGTTCCTCACGGAATTCGGTCGTACTCCAAAGATCAACAAAGGTGGGGGGCGTGATCACTGGGGGGCGTGTGGTTCAATCTTCTTTACCGGCGCTGGAACGAAAGTCGGTCAAGTTGTCGGGGCCAGCGACAAACAGGCCGCGTACCCAACCACGAAGAGCTTCGGACCAGATGACATCGCCGCCACGATTTACCATTCGCTAGGCATTGACCACGAAGGCTATGTCAAAAATCGAGAAGACCGCCCAATGCATATCCTCGACCACGGCCACGTCATCGAAGAAGTCGTGTAGCCAGCAGCCTTCGTTGTGAGAGTGACATGGAAACAATTGGGATAACCCCAGCAAACCATTTGCTGGATCAAATTGAAGCCGGTCGTATGTGGGCCTATTTTCACAAAGATTGGCTGCTGCAGATTCGAGGTTTGATTCGCTCGCAGCTTCCTGTCGAGTTTTCAGTCTTCGTCGAATCGGAGGCAGTTCTGATTGCTCCTACCGACCACGATCTGATCACCCCTGTTGCTCCTGATTTGGCTGTCGTTCGCGCTAGCACTGCGGAAATGCAGGTTCAAGATTTTGGGCATCCGACGGCTGCAGTCGTCGATGTCGAAGAGGCTTGCGAGCTGATTCATCAGTATCGTTTGGTGATTCGACGTGTTCCCGACAATCAAGTTGTTGCGGCAGCGGAACTACTTTCACCGACCAACAAAGGTGTGTTTGGCGAATTGGAAAAAACCAAATACCTTCGTAAACGGGATCAATATCTCGATGCGGGAGTTAACTTGTTGGAGATAGACGCACTGCGAAAAGGTGCTCGTCTTCTTCCTCCCATGACCGCACGTCTTGCAGACTACGATCGCAATGTATGGTCAGTCTGCCACGATTCAGATCGACGTCGCTACCGTGGATGGGGTTGGAACGGACTTGATCCTCTGCCGACGGTCACTTGGGCCATCGAGCCATCACGGCAAGTCATCGTTGATTTAGCCGAAGCATTCCGCCAAGCGTGCGAGTTCAACCCTTGGGAACGACTGGTGAAGTCGAGCTAGGCCAAGATCTCGCGTACCACGTTGCCATGCACGTCGGTCAGGCGGAAGTCGCGGCCGGCTTGATGGTAAGTCAGTCGTTCGTGGTCCAGTCCGAGCAGATGCAAGATTGTTGCTTGCAAGTCATGGACATGGACCGGCTTGTCGACGATGTGGAAGCCGAGCTCATCGGTGGCACCAAGCGTCATTCCGGGCTTAATCCCTCCTCCCGCGAGCCACATAGTGTAGGCCTGCGGGTGGTGGTCGCGACCGAGACTTCGTCCGAGTGCTGGGTTCGATTCGACCATTGGCGTGCGACCGAATTCGCCGCCCCAAATGACGAGGGTCTCGTTGAGGAGTCCGCGCTGTTTCAAGTCGGTGATCAGTGCTACACTGGCTTGGTCGGTCTTACCGCAATTGGCTTTGAGGTTCCCGGCGACATCGGAGTGCGCGTCCCAACCTTCGTTGTAGATGTTTACGAATCGAACGCCGCGCTCGATCATTCGCCTCGCAAGTAAACATGCACGCGCGAACGATGGCTGAGCGGGATCGCAGCCATACATCTTCAGCGTCGCTTCTGATTCGTTTCGCAAGTCCATCAATTCTGGCGCTGAGGTCTGCAGTCGAAACGCCATTTCGTATGACGCGATGCGAGTTGCGATCTCAGGATCACCGTCGACTTCTAAGCGTTTACGATTCAATGCGCCGACCAGATCGAGCGAATCTCGCTGTAACTTGGAATCGACTCCTGGTGGACTCGACACGTTCAAAATCGGATCGCCTTGATTGCGTAAGCGAACGCCCGAATAAACCGTCGGCAAGAAACCGCTCGACCAATTCGCCGCTCCGCCACTGATTCCGGCTCCGGTCGACATGACGACAAACGCTGGCAATTCGCTCGACTCCGCACCAAGCCCATATAGAACCCAAGATCCCAAGCTTGGTCGCCCTGGCTGCGAGAATCCGGTGTTGAAGAAAATCTGGGCCGGAGCGTGATTGAATTGATCCGTCTTCACTGACTTCACGAGGCAGATATCGTCGACGACTTTCGCCAGATGCGGCAGGACTTCAGAAAGCTCGGTCCCGCTTTGGCCGTACTTGGAAAACTTGAAACGCGGTCCCATGCAATTGGCATCTGGGCGAATGAATGCGTAACGTTGATTGCCGACGACTTCTGGTGGAATCGGCTTTCCTTCGAGTTCGGTCAACTTCGGCTTGTTGTCGAAGAGATCAAGCTGACTCGGAGCGCCCGACATAAAAAGGTGAATGACCGACTTCGCCTTCCCGGTGAAATGCGGCTTCCGCGGGGCGAGTGGATTAACGCCTTCCGCTCCATTTGCAAGAACGCGATTCGATACTGCACCGGCCAATAAACCACCGAGCGCCATCTTGCCGACGCCAACTCCACAATCTTTTAAGAAGTGGCGTCGCGCGATATCGGTTCCAGAGATCATCGTTGTTGGCATGATTCACTCGTCCTATTAATTCTTGGTGACACATTCGTCTAAATTCAGAATCGCTCGCGCGACGATCGTCCACGCCGCTCGTTCGGAAACATCGCCGTCGCCTGTTCCCGCGAGGGCCGCTGCGTCGAGTTGTTTGTCGGTCAGTCGTTGTCGTTGCGCTTGCAAGAAATCGGTCAGCAGTCGTACTTCATCATCGCTTGGTAGCCGAGTGAGGCAAACGCGAAAGAGTTCCTTCAGGCGAGACTCGACGGAGCCACTTTGCACGGCGAATCGACGACCGAGTGCTTGCGATGTTTCAGTAAACGTACCGTCGTTGAGTAGCGTCAGAGCTTGCAGCGGGGTGTTCGTCACTTCGCGGCGACAGACACAAGCTTCGCCGCTCGGTGCATCGAAGGTTGTGAACATGGCGAACGGAGCAGTCCGTTTTGCAAATGTGTAAACACTGCGGCGTGTTCGATCGAGTCCTTCACTCGTCTTCCAAGCGAGTGCTCCGTATGTCCCTTCAGTCGTGACGTTGGCAGGCTGCGGTGGAAATACGCTGGGCCCACCAACCTTCCGTCCAAGCAATCCGCTCAAACTCAATATCGAATCGCGAACCAACTCGGCCTCGATACGGAACCTTGGACCGCGCGTCAGCAATTCATTCGCAGCGTCTCGTTGCAACAATTCTGGAGTCACTCGCGATGTTTGTTGATAAGTCGCACTCGTCACGATCAACCGATGTAGTCGCTTGAGCGACCACTGGTTTTGAACAAACTCCGTCGCCAACCAATCGAGCAACTCCGGGTGAGTTGGCAACGATCCCTGCAACCCAAAATCTTCTTGCGTCTTAACCAGCCCGCGACCAAAGAACGTGGCCCAATGCCGGTTGACGGTGACTCGCGCGGTGAGCGGATTTTTGGGCGAAACGAGTGATTCAGCGAGGTTCAGCCGGTTTGCCACATTGTCTCGCGGTAACGGCGGCAGTAACGAAAGTCCGCCGGGAGCCACAGCTTCTTTAGGCTGCAAGAACTCGCCTCGGTGATGTCGATGTGTTGGACGTGGATTGCTTGCTGGTCGTTCAGCGAAGACCAATGCTGTCGGAAGAACTGGTCGTTGTGAACGGAGTTGTTCGATCGCTTGTCGCTCTGTCGCCAGTTCTGGTGCAATTGTGACGAAGTGCCGCTTCAGTTGCTCAACTTGTTCCGCCGATCGGCGATCACGAGGAGTTGCGAGCGCCGCTTCGATCTCGGCGGAATACATCGGCGAATCCGCCGCTCGGGCATCCGACGTGACTGAGACTTTGAAGCGTCCGATTCCTGCTGCGTAATACTTTTCAAATAACATTCGCAAACGGAATTGCCCCACATCACTGAGCGGTTCTGAAAGTTGAAACACTGCAAAGTGTGACTTCCCTTGCCCGCCATTAATCGACCACCCCGTTTGTTTGTTGTCATCAAGTGCCGCCGAAGCATTGTTTCCGCCGCTCGCGAAACTTTGAGTGGCTCGTGCAAATCGCCGACGCGCCGCCGTTTTGGGGTCGTCACCCAGTGACAGTTCAATGTCGCTCAAAAAGAAGTCTCCGTGCGGACCTTCGTAGTAGACGCGCCCCGGCCCATGTTTCGGCAGTCGGTCGTCTGGAATCGCCTCTAATCGAACCGCGACGATCCCTGACTTCTCGGGCTTAAACGACACCTCATACAAGTCACTTTTCGACATATCGCCGCTGGAAACAACCGAGCCGTCTTCCTCAATCGTTAGCAGCGGCAGATTGGTTGTCGCACTGATTGGCCGAAGCGGACTCCATTTCACGACAGACTTTTCAGCCTCTTTCAGCCAAGACTCAAACTTCTTGGCGAAGTGATCGCGACGACGATTGTCAGGTGAGCCACCAATATCGTTCGATCGACCGAGGCTGATTCGAAACTTGCCCAGCGTGTGCTTCATACCAAGCTGCTGTTCGAGGCGGATCGACCACCGCGAGACTTTGTTCGCGAACCCCGCTGGTTGTGTCAGCACAAAGATGGCAGTTCGATTGACGTTCCATTCGCCTGGGCCGTGAATTGCCCATCCTCCAGCTTTCTCATTACCGTCGATCGCGCTGGCGACTGAGTATTGATCTTGAGAGAAGTCCGCAGTTGCGCGGATGAACTTCAAACGCTGAACCTCGTTTGCGGCGTCGAGAGGTGCGATGTTCGCGATGATTTCGCTGAGCACAAAATTTCCGTGTGGAGTTCGTCCAGGACCTTTGCTGGGGAGCTTCGAGTCTGTCAGTGCCTCCAGCCGAATCGCCGTGACATCTTTCAGATCGCTTTGAATTTCTATTTCGTAGGAATCGGTTTCGTTAATCGCGCCAGAGATCAGCACCGATGCGTCGTCAAACATCTCTGCCGTCGCACCGCTTGCAGCTTTAAAGCTGGTTGGCTTGAGCGGCGACCAGACGAACTCGTCTGGTGGAGGAAACCGATTGGGAAGGTCCGCCTCCAACTGCGCGATGCGGCGGTCAACATCCGCCTGCTGAGCCAAAAGAGAAGGAACCGGTACATCAAACTCCGGTTCGTCGGCGTTGTTGAGCATTGCCATAAAGCGGTAGTAGTCCGTGTGCGGAATCGGGTCATACTTGTGCGTGTGGCACTGAGCACACCCAACCGTCAGTCCGAGCCAAACGGCTCCCGTCGTTGCGACTCGGTCAGTCATCGCATGAAAGCGAAACTCCAGCGGGTCGATGCCCCCTTCTTCGTTGAGCATGGTGTTGCGATGAAAGCCGGTCGCAACCTTTTGATCGACAGTCGCTTTCGGAAGCATGTCACCAGCGAGTTGTTCGATCGTGAATTGATCAAACGGCATGTCGGCGTTGATCGCGTTGATGACCCAATCTCGGTACGGCCAGACGGAGCGTTGTCGATCTTTTTCGTAACCGTTTGTGTCGGCATATCGAGCGAGATCTAACCATCTTCTCGTCCATCGTTCCCCATAGGCGGGTGAGGCCAAGAGCCGGTCGACGAGCCGATCGTATGCATCCGGCGATGGATCGCTGACAAATTCATCCGCCTCTGCGGGAGTTGGTGGGAGACCAATCAAATCGAGAAACACACGCCGAACCAACGTGTGCCGATCTGCTATCGGTGACGGCTTGAGTCCCACTTTCTCCAGCCGATGCAACACAAAATGGTCGATCCCATTTCGCGGCCAGCTCGCGTCACGCACCTTCGGCAACAACGGTCGAACCGGTCCAACGAACGCCCAATGTGGCCGATATTCGGCACCGGCGGCAATCCAACGTTTGAGAACTTCACGTTGCTCGGCCGTCATTTCCAGCTTGGTCGCAGCCGGCGGCATATGCTCATCAGAGTCGCTCGGTAATTCAATCCGCCGCAACAACTCACTCGCTTTCGGTTGCTTGGGGATGATCGCCTGTTTGCCGCTTTCCGCCGGAGTGATCGCCGCTTCGCGAACGTCCAAGCGCAATCCACCCTGTCGTTGTAGTTCGTCCGGGCCATGACACTTGAAGCAGAATCGCGACAAGATTGGTCGCACATCTCGATCAAACAGCGGTGCATCTTCCCCCTTGGCGGCAGATAACGAGATCGCCGAGCTAATCAAAGTGACCCACACCACAAAACTCGACGCTAGAGGCCGTTTCAAAACTGATCCACTCACCGGAAGGGTTAGTTTCGAAACCGCTTCACGGAAATGAGTCAGTCCATTCCAGGCGAACTTAATCTGCGCGTTCATCACATCGTCCTTTGAACTCGAGCGAGGCTTACAACGTGACAGCTTAATCGCCGAACGTCCGCAAGCAACGTTCGGTCGGTATGACGAGCACGGCTGGCTGATTTGTGAAGCGGCGCGATTCGTAGAGTGGGATAGCGCCGGCCCACCAAGTCTCGATCAAATGGTGGGTCGGCGCTGCGATGGTCCCACTCTACAAGGCCAGCGGCCACTAACTTCTGTTGCCGGTTAGGACTTGCGACAGGTAATCACAATCCCAGCCGCAGCTTAGGCGTTTCATGGCGATACTTCCGGGGTCTGGGTGTTGGTGGAGAAGCGAGAGTGTGAAGCGATTGATCCACGCAAAGCTCTCACGGAAATGTTCGTTGCGGATCCGTGATTCGTCTTCTCGATAAGTAACATCGAGACTCCAGTGGCGGGAATTCTCAATTCCCCAGTGACTGCGAACGGCACGAGCAAAGCGTTTCACGCTGACAGAGAGACTGCTGAGGTAGTAGCGAACTTCAACGGTGGCTCGACCATCACGCACACAATGATGGATCAACAAGCCGATGGATTTCAGGCTGATCCATTGGTCGAAGCCCGGCAGGCAGGGGGAGTCGGCCGTTGAATGTAGGTTCGTGTTTCCTCGCGCCCGTGTCCCTTGTCGTGAGTCACACAGCAGCGTGCTGTGGTTCCCCTTG
>CAIJTL010001041.1 GCA_903823545.1 uncultured Planctomycetaceae bacterium | reverse complement strand
CTGTTAGCACTGCACGCTGCTTAACTCTGATATCCCCACATCGAGAGGCAATCGAGATGGCAAGCTTGGTAAACCAAACAAGCACAGCGGCCACGGAGCGGCTGCAATCGTCTCCATTGGAGACTGCGAAACAAATCGCGGGTGGCCCAGCTTGTAAAAGCTGGGTGTCGCAGGCACATGAAATTTGTAGTTGCCGTCGAGCCAAATTGGAGGCCGGTCTTGGGGTGATCATCAACCGCTAGTTTCTTGCGCCACGCACACGGCTTGCCTCAACGGCAAGCCGTGCAACCCGCTCGCAAAATGCCCCGGTTGTTGGGCCGATCATTAACCGTGCGCGATACATGCAAACGGCTGGCAAGTTACGGCTGCAGCTCAATCTCCCCGGGCTGCCAGGTCTTGTTGAACCACGGTTCGAGCGGCCCGTAGAGGCGCAGGATCATAAACCACCCTTTGCCGGGTAATGTCTGCACCCAGTTGTTCTCCTGCCCTGCGGGGGGACGCGGACCAAAATAGACATCGACGGACCCATCTGCGTTGGTCTTGATCGCTTTATTCTGGCTGGTCACGCTCGGTGACTTCTGATCCGTCTGGACCATCGATCGTGTCTGATTGTCATAGACGATCACTGACCAGAAATCCTTGACCGGGACATTCGGGGGCAAACGCATCTTGTAGGTCTTTCCTCCGTCGAACGGGTTGCCCTTCGAATCCTGCACGGACCAGGGATACTGTGAACCCTTGCCGACCATCTTCAGCTCCATCGCCGGGGTCACCCCAGTGGCAAAGTAGTAGAACTGAATGTAGCCATCCATGTTCGTCACGCCGGGGGCGCTCTCGAACTGATAGCCGCCGAAGAATGGCAGACGCCAAGCGCTGTCCGGGAAGAAATACGCATCTTTCGATCGCATTTTGAAGGCAATCGTGCGGGCCGTGACGGCGCCGATATTGGCTGCGTCTGCGAGGATCTTTTTCATCCGTTCGTCGGGCGTGAATGGTTGTCCTTTGACAATACCGATCGAGGCAAAGAGGCCCAGCGTTGTCGGATCGCTCCCTTCTGGTGGCTCTTCCTGGATGACCTGGTTCAAGAGTTCCCAGAATGCGTAATCGCCGGGTGCGACAAAATTCGAGGGGACTCCCGAGGCATTGACGAACTTGACTGCGGGAGGATTCGCAGCTTCCGAAAGCGGATAGATCTTCAGGTGCTTCTTGACCGACTCGACTCCAGGCTTGGTCGAGCCATCGACGAGGAAGGCACGAAAGAAGAGCCAGTTGCCAAACGTGCTCGGCCGCAGGACCACAAAACCGGGTGGAATCTCTCCCTTGTAGCCGGGGGGCAGAACTAGATACTTGCCGCCTTTGCCCCGGTCTTCACCAGTAATTCCCACATCCGCAACCCAGCGATACCAGAAATCATTCACACCGCCCAAGACCGCGGGCGGGACCTCCACAATGAGCGGACCCTTCTTGGTGTCGAGCCAGATAAAGTTATAGATGGTGTTGTCATTGGCCGTGAGTTCTACTGTCCTCGCATCGACGAGGTTTTCCCAGATGACATCGGTCTGGTTGTCCGGCCCGAACTTGCGGAGTGAGTCGCGCATGCCGGCCTGATTCACAATCGGAATCGCCATCAGGTAAGCCTGCAGCGCGCGAGAACGATCGAGGTTGTCATAGATCTTTTCGACGGTGTCATCCGTCGGATAGCCGTAGCTCAGATTCAGAGGACCGATGGAGCTTTCGATCTTGTCCGGCACAGCGACACCCGGAGCGATAGGTGTCGAGAACTTGAGCAGAGGTTTTTCCTGCGCTTGAACATGCTCTAGCCTGTGGGTTCCACCTAAGGTGAATAGGATTACGGCAGTCGCCCCCGCCCAGATATAGATACGACCAATTGCCTGCATGCCTTTTTTCCTATCAATCAGCGTACAAATAAACGCGTTCCATGCTTTGGCGCCGCGGCCCAACAGTCTTTTTGAGCAGCGTGCGGCTACCTAAAACTTTTATTCCCATATCCATCGAGACTCGCAACAGAAGCTCTGCGAACGAGCAGGGCGGCGCGAGATCTCGAATTCCCATTCGTGCATTCCACCTTGCAGCTTCCGCAAGAGGCTCAAAACGGAGCCAGGAAAACTCGCTGGCTCCGTCGTTTGCTAGAACTCGGCTCTATTTCGGCAGCAAATCTTTCACAACATCGCGTTCTTGCTTCAGCTCGTTGATCGTGAGGTTGATCTTTTCGCGAGCGAATTCGTTGTGCTCTTGTCCGGGGATGATTTTCCACGTTGTGCCGTTGCTCGTCAGCGGGAAGCCGACGATGAGGTCTTGGTCGATGCCATAGGCTCCGTTGCTGCAGACGGCGGCGGAGAAGCTGTCACCGACTTCGGTCGGGCGGACGACACTCTTGACGGTATCGAGTGCCGCATTGGCAGCGGACGCTGCGGAAGAAGCTCCGCGGGCCTTGATCACGGCCGCCCCTCGCTTCTGCACGGTGTCGATGAATGTCGTCTTCAGCCAGTTGTCGTCCTTGATCACGTCGGTCGCGAGGCGGCCTTGGATGCGAGCGTGATAGAAGTCCGGGAATTGTGTGGCCGAGTGATTGCCCCAGATGTTGCAGTTACGAACGTCGCCGACGGGAACTCCCGCCTTCTGAGCCAATTGGCTGTGAGCGCGGTTTTGGTCGAGGCGAGTCATCGCGTACCAACGATCGCGAGGAACCTTCGGTGCGTTCATCATGGCGATGAGGCAGTTCGTGTTGCAGGGGTTGCCGACGACGACAACCTTCACATCCTTGGCGGCAGCGTTCTGAATCGCTTGGCCGGTTTTGGTGAAGATCGGGCCGTTGATGCGGATCAGGTCCGAACGTTCCATGCCGTCCTTACGTGGCACGCTGCCGACGCAGACGACGACGTTGCAATCACGGAAGCCATCTTCCATGTGATCGCTATCGGCTTTCACAACTCCCGCCAACGTCGGGAACGCGCAGTCATCCAATTCCATTTGCACGCCGTTCAAGGCGGGAAGAACTGGAGGAACTTCGACAAGGTGCAGGATCACAGGCTGATTCGGCCCAAACACTTCACCGGAGGCAATACGGAAAATCAAAGCGTACCCAATTTGGCCAGCGGCACCGGTCACAGCAACTCGAATCGGAGCAGTCATGTTTCAAGAATCCTTTTCTGGGGAAACAGTTAGTAGTTAAAAAATTGGGGCTTCATTTGGCAGTGGAATTTGGTAATTGCTCAAACTGAGCGATTTCTGAATGAACTTTTCAACGCAAAGAGGCTTAAGGATCGCAAAGACTCGCTAAGGATTTCGGCTTAGAGCAACCATTAAGAACTCCACTGACGAGAGAATTTCGCGACTCTCAGGAACTCCTACTCTTTGCGGTTCTTCGCGGCCCTTTGTCTCTTTGCGTTGAAAATTCTTTCTGGTGATTGCTCAGCTTGTGTAATTGGACATTTCCCGTTGTCGCGCGAACTTCTAGCGGGTTCCAGAAAGGCCAGCAACTATGTCTGCGAGTCACACTCTTCAAGCCCAACCGCTGCTCTCTTTTTCGACGCTTGGATGCCCTGATTGGAGTTTTGATGAGATCGTCGCTCGAGGTGTTGAATACG
>CAIJTL010001040.1 GCA_903823545.1 uncultured Planctomycetaceae bacterium | reverse complement strand
CTTCGGGCCGAGGAAGACGTGGACTTCGTCGATCAAATCGAGATCAGCAAACGCTCCGAGAATCGCACCGCCACCTTCAACGAGCACATTCGTCATGCCTCGCCGTCCGAGTTCGTCGAGCAACTGCACCGGATCGACGTGACGAATTCGTTTGATGTCTTTCGCTGATGCGGGACGTGCAGCATCGCCGGCGGCTTCTGCACCAAGTATGCACACTTCGGCGCCCGCAGCTTGAAGTCGAGCGATGTTGTCGGCTGGTGTGTCGGGGCCAGAAACAATCAGCAACGGTGCATCGCCAATCGTTTGGACGAGCTTCGAGTCACTTCGCACTGACGCGATCGAATCCATCACAACGCGAGTCGCCACTCGAGGTCCTGAAGGACGAGCGGTGAGTGCGGGATCGTCTTGTCTCGCCGTCTCCGCTCCGACGATCACGGCATCAACACGCCCACGAATTCGATGCACGATCGCTCGCGAAGCTTCGTTGCTAATCCACTGAGAATCGCCCGTGCGAGTGGCGATTTTTCCGTCCCAGGTCATCGCCCATTTGCTGATGACATAAGGGCGTCCCGTCGTAATTCGTTTGGCAAACGGAGCGGTCAGTCGCTTCGCATCGTGCTCAAGTAATCCAACATCGACCTCAACACCTGCCGATTGCAGCGCCGCAATCCCGCCGCCGTTGACATGGGGAGCTGGGTCCGTCCGACCAACAACAACCTTGCGAATTCCGGCCGTGAGTATGGCCTGAGTGCAAGGAGGAGTCTTCCCAAAATGGCAACATGGTTCGAGCGATACAAACAACGTCGCGTCTTTGACCCGATCGCCATTGCCACGAGATTGCGCATCGCAAAGTGCTTCAACTTCGGCGTGAGGTCCACCGAATCGTTGATGAAAGCCCTCGCCGATCAACCGCAATTCGGCATCAACAAGCACCGCTCCAACCATCGGATTCGGCTCAACGAAACCGTGCCCTTGAGCCGCCAGCTCAAAGGCACGTCGCATCACAGAGGGATGATCGAGAAATTGCATGACTGTCGCATACGCGGTTGCGTGTGGAAGAAGCGATTTCAAAACTAACCCGAAGCGTAAGCGACGGAGAACCCGCGCGAGATTTTCCGACGCCTTCGCTCGCACTTCGAGTTAGTAAATCCAGTTTTGAAACAGCGTTTATGAACCTGGCACCCATAACTTGCCAGCTGCCCCCGGTTGATTCCCGCTCGCATCCGGCGTCCAGATTCCGCCGTTCGTGACGGCGCCGCCGACACCGGCCAACGTAGGCTCTGTCGCAGTCGCCATCCACGGTGCCGCGATGCGGTAGTGCGCGACGATGTTGGTCACGTAGCTGCGCACTTCGGGAACCTTGACCCCGTAATGATCCCACATGCGGCGAAGCAGGTTGTTGCACTCTTCGTTGTGAGGACTATCCAGCCGATAGCGAAGCTCTCGCATGTCGCAATCAAGACTGTGCTCAAATTGCTCCGTCACCGGAACTTGGCGTTCGCGTTCTTTGTTGAGCCAGTGGATCGCTTCTGTCGAATCCGACAGCAGCGCGCTGATGTCGGATAAGAATCGATAGACGCGAGAGATGTCCAATTTGTCATGACATGATGGGCGTTCGACGATTTTCACGAGCAGTTGCTTCAAGCTTCCCTTGTGTTGCACGAGCGTCGCTCTCTTGAAGGCAGCGACAAGTTGCGTGTCATCGAGCTTGTCGAAAGGTAGCCGAGCGAATTGCAGGATCGACAGCGTTCCGACATTGTTGTGGTCATCGCTGACATCGAGTGTCTGCAATGCGGGCAAACGATATTTCTCACGGCCCTCGCTCACGTCGAAAGGCAAACCAAACCGATCGCCGTACATATCGAGCTGTTGCAGCCACGCAGCCAACGGAACACGCAAGGCTTCGTCACCGATTGCTTGTTGCGGTGTCTTGCCACCAAGAGCCGCCAAAGCGGTGTTTGGCCATTCTTGTTCAAGAAACTTTTTCCAAACCTCGCGGTTGATACGACGAATGATTCCCATCGGAGTCGCCGCTTCGTAATGACGACGCCATTGCAACGGAAGGAACTCTTTCTCAAACATCGAGTTCGTCACGATGCCATTTTCACTACCAGGCAATTCGATCTTTTCGATCTCGTCGTCGGCTGCCGCTTCCAGCTTGGCAACCGCTTCCGTAAACGTCGGTCCTTCGATGCCGATGATCGCCAAGCCCGAATCTTGATTTGCCCCTTCATTGCGATCGAAGACGACGATATCAGCAATCACCGTCGGGACCGTCTCAAGCGTAAAAGCGGCATCATTCGTGTCCGTGATGACCGATTTGTCGAGGACTCGATAATTCGCCGATGGTTGACGAGGATCGGCTTGTTGACCTTCCGGCTTCGGCATTCGCACGAGTTCCGGAACCGAATCCAATTGAGTCAACAGTTTTGAAACGCTCTTCGCCTTGTAAGTTCGCTGAACGACTCGGTGAGCACTCTCGCGATCGCCACGTCGTCCCAAGTTTTGTGCGAGAGTTTCTCGCTCAACAGCGACTTCAAAATCAGATGTCAGTTGCGCGGACTTGTGTAACGCTTCGGCGGCGGGTTTTTCATCGCCATCCCAAGCTCGACAAACGCCACAATTCCACCACAAGTCGGCCGCAGCGGACTTTTTCTGCGTGGCGACATCACCACTCAGGCCAGCCAATTCTGTATCAGCCGCTTCGGCGAGCTTGCCGAAAATCCCAGCGGCCGCTTCGTTACAGCCGAGGAACGCGAGCTTCACGCCTTTGCGAATTTCCTTTTCAAATGCCTCGTCCCCTGCAATCGGGACCAGATCATGGCTGCCTCGCAGAATGTAGGGAATCTTCGTGTCGCCATCGAAGTCGATCAGTTCGACGAAGACGTTCTCACGGTTTTCGTCGTTGGCCAATCGCATCGCCAAGGCGAGATACTGACGGTGAGCCATCGCACTGCCGCTACCCGCCATGAACTCAGCGATCGAGCGAGCCAAGAAGTAAACGATGTGTGGATACTCAGCCGAGCAGCGTTGAAACGCTCGCTGAATCGCCATCTTGCCAGCCTTCCAGCCGTCACCCAAAAACGAAGCGAGTCCGAATAGCGAAATCGAATACAAGTTGTCTGGCTGAGACTCAAGAACTTTCGCGAGCGGTGCTTTTGCTTCGGGCGCTCGACGATCCATCATCAATGTGAATGCCGCGAGGTTCTTCACCCACGCGCTTTGTGGGTTCGTTCGTTCCAACGCCATGAGTACCTGCAACGCCTGCTTGTACTGCTTGGCCGACTGATGCCGAACAACTCGTTCGATATCCGCTTCAATGCCATGACAACAGAATTTCAATTTCTTGTTACTGCCGCAGGGACACGGAGAGTAAACGTCCAAAGCCATTTGCTGAGCCCGTTCTTGTGATCGAGGTTATTAAAGAAAAAATCCGAAACTCAGCGGGCTGTCCGATGAGTTTTCGGTGATATTTGTGTGAAGCACCAATCCCTGGCAGTTCAATTGCCAGAGTTTAGGACGCGGGATGTTAGTGGCTGACATCCTCGATTCACAGACAACCTATGACCCTGTCTCGTGATGCGACTGCCCCACTCGTCCAAAACGAGAACGTTAAGCCGTCATCGAAAGCCGTTGAATACGAGACTGATGATCTGCAAAGCAGTTTTGCTGGCAGACGCATCGGCCCGTTATTGCGATTGCGGCGGCGCGGGACAGAGATTGCCACGTTTGTCGAAAGCCTGCTAAGTTCCGACTGAATTTTTACAGTTTCAAGCGGCTGTTCGCGCCGCGATCAATCTCCAACCAAGCGGAAGAAGAATATGGCCACGATTGTTGTCACCGGTGGTGCCGGTTTCCTGGGAAGCCACCTTTGCGATCGCCTGATCGAACGGGGTGATGACGTGATTTGCGTCGACAACTTTTTCACTGGCCGTAAAGAAAACATCGCGCACCTCATCGGCAATCCTCGCTTTGAATTGATTCGCCACGACATCGTGCATCCGCTCTTCGTCGAGTGCAACCAGATTTACAACCTCGCCTGCCCAGCCTCTCCGGTTGCGTATCAATACAACCCGATCAAGACGATCAAGACTTCCGCCGTCGGCATGGTCAACATGCTAGGCTTGGCCAAACGCTGCAAAGCGCGCGTATTGCAAGCAAGCACTTCGGAAGTTTACGGAGACCCCGACGTCCATCCGCAGACCGAAGATTACTGGGGCTGCGTGAACCCGATCGGCCCTCGAAGCTGCTACGACGAAGGGAAACGGATCGCCGAATCGCTCTGCATGAACTACCACGAATCCAACGGTGTCGAAGTTCGAATTATCCGAATCTTCAACACTTATGGCCCGCGCATGGACCCGAATGACGGGCGAGTCATCTCCAACTTCATCTGCCAAGCCCTGCGTGGCGAGCCGATCACGATCTATGGCGATGGCCAACAAACTCGATCGTTCTGTTACCGCGATGATTTGATCGAGGGGATGATCCGCCTGATGGACAACAACGAGCACACGGGCCCGGTAAACATCGGCAATCCCGACGAGAAGACGATGCTCGAGCTCGCTCAAGCGGTCATTGCAGAAACGGGGTCCAAGAGCGAGTTGAAATTCGAACCGCTTCCCAAAGACGACCCGAAGCAACGCTGCCCCGACATCACTCGCGCCCGAAAGTGGCTCGACTGGGAACCGCGAGTTCCTTTGAAAGTTGGACTCGCCAAAACGGTCGAATACTACCGGCAGTTGCTGGCCAAGTCCGCGAAATAATTGATCATGGCCAGTGATGCTCATTGTGATGTTGTTTGACACTCCGGACGATCGAACTTTATGGATCAACGTCTGAAAGACACGGGAATCGTCCTCAGCAACTGCACCAGCCGTGGCGGTTGCCGCATTCGCCGCAGGAATGTGCAAAAGCTGGGTGCAGCAGTCGCAAGAAACTCGGAGTTGACGTCGAGCCAAAACAGAAGCGCGTCTTTGACTTCAACGCATCACTCAAATTTCTTGCGCTATGCACACGCCTTGCCTCAACGGCAAGGCGTGCTAGCCGCTGATGTGGAGCCATCGAGGACCAAGACCAAGTCATCGCCGTCGTGGACGTAGCGTTCGGTGCGGTCGTAGGTGCCGTCGCCATTGTCATCGACTTGCTTCATGACTCGGCGGTCGAGGG
>CAIJTL010001039.1 GCA_903823545.1 uncultured Planctomycetaceae bacterium | reverse complement strand
TGGCCAGCGAGTGTTGCGAATTGTGCGACTTGATCGGTTGCGAGTCGAAGGTTTTGTTGACGCCAAAAGTATCCGTGGCGAGTTGCGAGACGCACCAGTTCGAGTCGAAGTGGGATTGGCAGATGATGTGAAAGCAAGGGTCAAGGGGAAGATCGTTTTTGTGAGTCCGGAAGTAGATCCCGTGAATGGTCAGGTTCGAGTCTGGGCTGAGGTTGAAAATTCTGATTTCAAACTCCGTCCGGGGTTGCGAGCCGAAATGGTGATCGAGCAGGCGAATAAGAAATGAGCTTGTCATCGACATCACCATCGCCGCCACTCGAAGCGATCATTCGATGGCGAATGCGGCGAGACCTAATCGCTAAGCAAGCGGATACGAACGGTGATTCCGAGTGGACACTGAAAGATCCGCTTTCGTTGTCGTATTACCATATGCGCGATCCGGAATATGTCGTGTTATCCATGTTGAATGGCGATGTCAGTTATCGACAGTTATTGGACGTGCTATGCCTCCGTTTTCCTGGTGAAAGATGGACGGCGGAGAACCTCAAGAGTTTTTTGGCGTCTTTGGTTCAATCGGGCTTAGTGACTTCAATGGCTGGAGGGCAGGGGGGGCGATTTGCTCAGCAGCAGAAAATGATCTCACAGCGAAGACGGTGGGGATTGCTGACAAACTGGATGGCCATTCGATGGCAAGGAATCGACCCAGAACCGCTGTTGAAGCGGGTTGAACCTTGGATGCGATGGTTGTTTCATCCAAGATCGATTACTGCGATGCTGTCATTGATTTTGTTTGCGCTCAGTCTTGTGACAATTCGTTGGGAAACGCTGATTCGACGGTTACCGGATGCGGAGACCCTATTCGGTTTTGGCAACCTGCTGCCATTGGTATTCGTTTTCGTTGGCATCAAGTTATTGCATGAGTTGGGGCATGTATTGGCATGTCGGCATTTTGGTGGAGAATGCCATGAGCTTGGCATTCAGTTGCTGATGTTCGTGCCGTTGTTTTACGGTGATGTCACAGACGCGTGGATGCAGTCGAGGCGGTGGCCACGAATAGCGATCTCTTCGGCGGGGATCGTGGTGGAGTTGGTTTTGGCTTCTTTGGCAACGATCTTATGGTGGTGCAGCACTCCAGGTTTGTTGAATTCGATATTCCTGAATGTCATGTTGGTCTGCTCTGTGAATACGTTGTTGTTTAATGGGAATCCATTATTGCGTTACGACGGTTATTATGTGTTTGCAGATCTGCTGAGAGTTCCGAACCTAGCGATGCAATCTCGGCAAGCAGTCGTTGGTGTCTGCGAGCGATTACTGTTCGGTGCGAATGGGGAAGAGTTGGAGGTCACGTCGCGACGCTGGTGGGTGCTGGTCGTCTATGGATTTGCTTCGGCGACATATCGCTGGTTTGTGTTGGCGGCCATCGTCTGGTTCCTGCATAGCATTTTCTCAGCAGTTGGTTTGAGCGTTGTCGCAACGGGGTTGTCGTTCGTTGCGGTCGGTGGCGCTATGCTGGTTCCGCTTCGTGAGTTTGTTCAGAAGGCTCGGGTTCATTGGGATGAGCACGCGGTTCCTCGTCGTCGGATTGTTGTTGGCGGTACGTGGTTCGTCGGAATCTTGTTGGCGATATTGTTAATTCCCGTGCCGTATTCAGTTCGTGGGCCGTTTGTCGTTTATCCGGCGGATGCGCAGCCAGTGTTTGTCACGGTTCCGGGGCGGATCGAGTCGACCGTCCGACCGGGCCAACGGGTTAATGAGGGGGACGTCATCGGACGACTCACGAACGACACGTTAGTGTTGCAGTTGGAGCGTCAGCAAAGCGAAGTCGCTCGGCTGGCTCTTCGTCTTCGGCATTTAGAGACACAACGAAGTTCTAGTGAATCGAGTTCGATGCGTTTACCGTCGGCTCGCGACGCACTGGCAAGCGCACAAAGAAGATTGGAGCAATTGCGTACTGAGGTTGAGCGACTTCGAGTTCTGAGTCCGTGTTCCGGGATCATCTTGCCTCCACCGAACATCACACGACCTTCACCGTCTGAAGATTCTCTCGCGGAGTGGTTTGGAAAGCCGTTGGATGAGGCCAATCGAGGTGCGACTGTCAAAGAACAGACTTTGTTGTGCTATGTCGGCGAGACATCAAGATTCGATGCGGTTGTCTTGGTGGATCAAGACGCAGTTGAGTTTGTTCGAGTCGGCAACAAAGTCGGATTGCAGTTTCAGTCATTGCCGGGAAGCATTGGCGACGGGATCGTCGAAGAGATTTCGACGGCACGGTCTGAAGCGATGCCACGCGAGATTGCTGTTAGTCATCTCGCACCAAATCGAGGCGGTCGGTCGCCTTCATCTGCGGAGGTCGCGTATGAAGTTCGCGTTCGATTTTCAAAAGATGAAGGAACGCCGCTCTACTCGCCGGGCCGCGCACGAATCAGTTGTGGTTGGTTCTCGCTTGGAAGTCGGTTGTGGCGGCTACTGCGACACACATTTTCAGCAGAGATCTCCGCTGCCCGCTTTTAACCACTGGTTGAAATCAGCCCCTCGATTGGTGGATTAGGGCACGATGTAGATTGCGCCGAAGTAAGCTGCGGTTTGGACGGCGGCGGCTTTCCAACTCCAAGGAGGGAGATAGGTTTCAAAGCCGAATTTATGGCAAGCCGGGCAATCGGGGAGTGTGGGAACTCGACGCAAGTGTGGTTCCGCAGTGACGCGATATGGGATGAACGGGACGTTGGCATAGAAACGGCCGAGCGACACAAAGGTCGTGCCGAGTCCCCATCCTCGCCCACATCGTTCGAGGTTCGGGTCTTCAAAGTACAATGGGTAATGGCAAAATGGATACGAGTCGCGGTCGGCTTGCCAGGGTTTCCAGTACGCGGTCGAAAAATTGACCGCCTGCCGTTGCGATAAGAACTCATTCGCTTGGTCTTGCGGTTGAAGTATCTTGGCCGTGTTCTCGCCGGGAGCGATCGGCGGAATCTGTGTGGCTTCGCGCAGATCGATGGAATTGATTGCTCGTAGGTCAGAGAACCATTTGGGGGTTGTCTTGGCTGGGAGTGGATCTGCAACGTTTGCCGGGAGTTCTGCCGGTTGAGCAGCGACTTCGATTGGCTCATTCTTGGCTGGTGTTTCCATCTCTTCGACGTCAAACGCGGAGTTAATGTCTGGTGAGTTGCTGACGCCTGCGTTGATGTTCTGAACTTTTCGCGGTGCGATTGCAGCTTCGAGGGAAACGTCGTCAAGGTCCTTCTCTATGTCATCACTATCGTCGAGATCATCCGCCAACATTTGTTGTGGTGACTCGAATGGGAGCTCTTCTTCGGGAGTTTGATCTTCCATCACCGGCTCTTCGAAATACGCATTTGTGATCCCCTCGGCTTCCTCCTCCATGACGATTTCCTCTGGTGGAGCAGGGATCATCTCTTCGCTAGGTTTCGTTTCTAGCTCGGCTGTCGCAATTGCTGGTTGAAGATCGAGCGGGTCAAAAGGAGGCTCGGTCTCAGATTCTTGTTTTTCTTGTTTCGCTATCGTTTCTGTTGTGGGCTCGATCGATTCGACTTCAACGACAGGCGGTCGTTTTGGTGATGGACGTTTACTGACCGGTGGCTTTTGGGCGATATCCGCGTCGATTTTGCGGCTCACTTCTTGAGATCGTTGTTCTGTTCCCACGAAGTCATTTGGGGACGGTGCCGCTACTGGTGGAGCATTCTCTCGAGAAGCCTGTTGGATTCGCGGAAGTGCTTGCGGTGCCTGTGGTTTGGTGATCGAGTTCGCCGATCGAGATTGCAACGGAGGAGACGGGGCACGATTGGGGAACTGGCCATTTTGGATGGCGACTTTTTGTGACGGGCGTTGAGGCTGCAGGCTGTTGTCTGTCGCACCAAATTTGTCAGAACGGCGATTCACGACCGCCTTTCGAGGAAATGTACCAGCGCGCATCGGCGCAGACGCCGGACGATCAGCTGGCAGTTCGGCTCGTTTTGGGCCGAGTCCATGGTCTTGTGCTCTCGCCCCTTCTGACCACGGAGTGGCCAGCATCGCGAAAACGACGGGAATCGCGACCGGAACCAAAAAAATGGCAAAGACGGCAGGCGGAAGTGAAGATTTTCGCGTTGTCATGATCATAACTCCGATGCCACGTGTATCGACGCCGGAATCTCTGCTGGCACAGCCTCACCGAGTCCAGTTTTCAGTCATAACGATTGTGATTGTTACAGATGCCGTAGGTTTCCTAGTCTGCGAATTTGGAACAAACTGATGCCTCCGCCTTGAACACCCACTTCGCCGTATCTAGGGTGATTGAGTGACGGTTTTTTGATGGAGTATGTCGAAAAATGAAGAGCGATCTGGCGTCCGCCTCAGCAGCTTGTTCTCCTGTCGTGGCTGTTGGTTAGGAACAAAAAGGTTGCAAGGCTCTTGCGGGTTGCGAGGATCGCTGAATGTTGGCTTTTCAATGGTTGAACCGCTTCGTGACGCAGTGCCGACTGCATGCCAGGTCGCGCCTGCACGGTGGCTCGGTCGGGAGACCGGCCACAACGGGCGAAGCGATGTCGCGCAGTGAACGGCGATTGAAGTTGATGCGATTGGAACAACGTCGCGTCCTCAACGCGGATTTCACTTTTGTGGCGCAGTCAAACCTGACGTTGTCACACATTGATGGCGACTTGGCGGTGCGGGAAGTTGGCGATCGCATCGAGTTTGACTTGGCGGGGTCGACGTGGAATCACCTCGGCGGGAACGGCACATTTTCGATTGATAACAGCCAGGTGAATCGCTCGATCCTGTCGATCGACCGGAGTGAACTCAGCGGCCTGAACGCTGGGTTTTCGATCTCGGCGGATCCAAATGGCACGCATCATCTGACGTTTGAAACTCAGAACGCGGCGATTGATTTGCAAATGGCTGCCGGGCCTTTGGCGATTCGTGATTTTGAAGATGTGCGACAAGTTGGTTCCCATGACTTGCTTGTGCAAGATTTCTCGGTCGCGGCACGCAACACTATCGAGCTGCTAAATCTTCGCGGCGATGATTTGACGCTGTCGGCGGCGGAGATTGATTTCAACGGTGGCCAGCATTCGATCGCCGGAAGCTCGTTGTCGATCGCGACTGGATCGGGTTCCTCGATTGAGTTGGGAGGAAGTGTTGATCACGCGAATGTGCTCGACTTCACGAGTGCCGACATCGGAGCGTTAGCGGGTGGCTTTCAGTCGCTCAGCTTTTCGGCGCATGGCGGCTACTTGAGCGGCGATAGTTTCAGCGGCGACGGTGCGAATGGCTCGATCATCGTGCTTTCGTCCGGAGCCGATGTCCGCGAGGCGCTGACGCCAGCCGCTCACGCGAATCATCAATCTGCGAATCAAGCAGACGTTGGCCACCTGCTGCTTTCGGCGGACTGCATTCGCATCGACGGCGAGCTGACGAACGCTGGTGGTGTGATTGAAGTGAGTGCCACTCACGACGTGACGATCTCGCATCGCGGTGGGATCGTGAATCAGGGTGGTGAGATTCTGGTCGATGCGGGTGTGAACGGGACGCTGTTAGTCGCCGGGCACTTGGATGCTTCGAGCGTCAGTTCGCACGAGTCTGATTCTGGTGATGGAATTGGCGGCAGGATTCATTTGCTGGGAGAGCAAGTCGGACTGTTTGGTGGGGCGCGAGTTGATGCGTCAGGCGATAACGGTGGCGGCGAAGTGTTGATCGGCGGCGATCTGCATGGTGGCAACGAGGCGATTCATCATGCGTTGCGAACGTACGTTGGCTCGGATGTGGAAATCAATGCGGATGCGCGGTTGCGCGGCGACGGCGGCAAGGTGGTTGTGTGGTCGGATGAAGTGAGTCAGGTTTACGGGTTGTTGACCGCTCGTGGCGGAGCGTGGTCCGGGGACGGCGGGCTGATTGAGACGTCGAGTCGCGGTCAGCTTTTGCTCAATGGCGGCGGTGATGCGAGTGCTGCGAACGGCGACCCGGGAACGTGGTTGATTGACCCGCTCAATGTCGGCATCGTGGATCAGTTGACACTGTTCCCGACGATTATCGAGTTCAATGAGTTGCCTGATTTCGTTCCTTCGGTGAGCGGTTCGGAAGTGACGGACGATGCGATCGAAGCGCAGCTCAACATGGGGACAAACGTTGTCATTACGACTGAGAACTTGTATTACTCGGAAGCGGGCAATGTGACTCAGGCTGCGGACGCGACGATCGATGTCACGTTTATCGCGGACGGCGATTCGGCGACGCTGACGATCATCGCGGCGAACGACATTGAGCTGAATGGCGGCATCACGGCGTCAAACGGAGCACTTAGTGTCGTTCTGAATGCGAACGCGATCACAAACAATGACGATCTCAATCGTGTCTCCGGAAGCGTGACCCTCACTGCGGCTCTTGATCTCAACGGCGGCTCGTTCGAGAGCACGGGCGTTAATTTCGATAGCACCAGCATAGCGATCATGGCTGCGGGAGGTGTGACGATCACGCACACCGGCGGCATTGATTTGGGGCAGATCTACTCCGGAACGGGAACCGGCGGAACGTTGCTGCTCAGCGGAGCGACCGCTCAAGGTGAGGTTTCTGTCGGCGAGGGAGACATCGCGATCAACGGTGGGAATGCCGACACGGTGGTCTTTGGCGACGTGAGTGCGACCGCGTCGGTCATCATTTCCGCGAATCGAGACGTCCTCATCAGAGAGGCCAAGGTTACGGTCACCGGCCCAATGAGCGACCTGACGATCACGGCTGACGCAGACTCGGATGGCAGCGGAGGTTTTTGGCTTGATGAGGGGACGAGTGCTGAAGACGCGCAACTGATCGCAAGCCACAACATCACGATCATTGGTTCCGACTTGCATGCGCCAACAGATCGGAACGGCGGCGTGCGGATCGACGGCGATGACGCAAACCAACAAGTGATTGCCGGGAATGATCTGACCCTGCTCTCCAATTTTGATGCGGCTTCAACAACCGGCGATATCGTCATCGAAGGGGTTCAAGTTGCAACGAGTGGCTCGTTAACGGTCTTTGCGAAAAGTCAGATTTTTCTCGGCGCGGATCAGACGGCTGGCAACGACGTGCTCTTCAAGAGCGCGGTGAAACTGACGAACGATGTCGTTATCACGGCGGACAATGACGTGACGTTTGATAGCACGGTTGATGAAAGTACGGATGCGATCAGTTCCGCGTTGACGGTCACGACATCCTCGCCGGGAGCAGGAGTTCTGTTTGTTGGTGCGATTGGTGCGGACGATACGAACGGCGGCCCGATTGATTCACTGAATGTGAACGGAGTCGGCTTCGTCGATTTTCTGAATACTGTTGCGATCGACGGTGACATCAACGTCACGACGACATCGAGCGTTGATATTGTCACGTTCCAAAACAGAGTGACGACTACGTCCGGTTCCGTGACAATCACGAACGCTGGCTTGTTGGTGACGAGTTCGGAGGCGGCGTTTGATCTCGCAGGCTCGTTCATTCAGAACGGAACTGGATGGACGGAACTTGGAGCGGACATCACGACTGCCGGCGGAGATATTTCGTTTGCTCAAGCGGTGTTGCTCGCCAGTACGCGAGAAGAGTCCGTGACGGTCAAGATCAACAGCGGCGGCGGAAATATCACGTTTTCGAGCACGATCGACAGCAATGTTGTCCCACTGGCGTTGCTCGACGGGGTGTTGGTTCCGATCTCGCAAGTTGGTGGCGAGGTCGTTGATGTCAGGCCCGAACATAACTCATTGGAATTGACCGCTGGTTCCGGAACGATTCGGTTTGATGGCGATATCGGCGCGGGGTTCTTGGATGTCGGTGTCCCTTCCGACGGCAACCAGATGTTGGGAGTCGGTGCTGACGGCGATCAAATGTTGGGTGCGTTGATCGTCAAATCGGCGGGAAAAATTGAGATCGGGGCCGTGTCGATGATCGCCGTTGATGGCGAGATTGACTTCGGAAGTGCGAACGAAATCACGGGCGGGATCGAGATTACAGGACTCAGTGATCCGGGCACTATCACGATTCAAAGCCGTTTCGGTGAAATCCACGGAGACATTCATCGGAATGATTCTCGTTCGATAATCATCAATGGTCCGGTCACGACCCAAGTGGATTTGGTGATCCTTGCGGCTGACGGAGTCACGTTAACAGACGCGGCTGACATCACGACCAACGACCACAACATCGTGATCAACGGAGACACGAATCAGGACATGGCCGGTGATCTGGTGATGGGTCCAGAAACCCTCATTGATGCCGGGAGTGGCTACATCGACTTGAGTGCCAACAACGTCTTACTCGGTGCGCTTGAGAGCACAAACTCGAATTCGACCTATGCGGACCATCCGGCGATTCGAGTGGAAGCAACAACCGGCTCGATCAACGACGGTAATGACCCGCTCAACGACGATACTCACTCGGGTAAAAATATCACGGCGAAAACTCCCGGTTCCGGAGTTGTCTTGATCGCGGTGACGGGCATTGGGTCGGGCGACGCATTGGAAACCGACCTCGCGTCGCTGTCGGCGTACAACCACGAC
>CAIJTL010001038.1 GCA_903823545.1 uncultured Planctomycetaceae bacterium | reverse complement strand
GTGCGCTGAAGCTAACCACCGCTCAATACCTCCGACCGAGTGGCCGCAACATTCACAAGTTCCCTGGTGCGAAAGACGACGAAGAATGGGGTGTCTCCCCTGAGAAAGAAAACATCGTCGAATTCACCGGCAAAGAGATGCAGGACTATCTCGAATACCACCGCCAACGAGACATCATCAGCAAAGACGGTCCCCCCAAATCCGAGTTCGTCGACCGCCAACTCAACGCGGCAGTGACTTATCTCAAGGCTCAATTGAGCGGCGAGAAGAAGCCGGAAGAAAAGAAGGCGGACGCGAAAACAAACTAACCCGGAGGGTTTTCAGCTATTAGCCGGGGGGTGAGCGAAGCGATACCCCCGGTTGGCGTTTACGAACGATGCACCGCCCAGCGGGGTGCCAGTAAGTTTCGCTGTGCCCCTGCCAGGGTCAAAATCTCAATATGCCCTCCTACCGGGGGCGTCGCTTCGCTCAGCTCCCGGCTTGAGTTGATGACAGTGCGGGTTTGTTTCACCGATCGTTTCACGAGACCTTTACCTTTGTCTGACTCGCAACTTCTTCTCGCGATTGAATCCTCCTGCGACGAAACAGGAGCGGCAGTTATCCGTCGCGATCTGTCGGTACTTTCCAACGTCGTCGCGAGCCAGAACGATTTGCACGAACGCTTCGGCGGCGTCGTTCCGGAGATCGCTTCGCGAGCACACGTTCGCTGCATCTTGCCGGTGATTGATGAGGCTTTGAAAAAGGCCAATGTTTCGTTGAGCGATCTGAGTGCGATTGCGGTGGTGAACCAACCGGGCTTAGTCGGCTCGTTGTTGGTCGGCCTGACTGCAGCGAAGACGTTGGCGTTGGCGACCGGGTTGCCCCTTGTCGTTGTCAACCACATTGAAGCTCACTTGTATGCCTGCCGAATGCTGGCTGGACGCGATGTCTTTCCGGCGATCGGACTCGTTGTCAGCGGCGGACACACGAACTTGTATGACTGCCACGGTCCGACCGATTTCGAGTGGCTCGGCGCCACCATCGACGATGCGGCGGGCGAAGCGTTCGACAAGGTCGCGCAAATTCTTGGACTCCCGTATCCCGGTGGTCCAGCGGTTGAAATAACGGCACGCAGCGGTGATCCGAAGGCGTTCAAATTTCCTCGCGTCTTTCTGAAGGAAGAGCGCTTGGAGTTCAGCTTCAGCGGCTTAAAGACGGCGGTCCTCTATAAAGCGAACGGCATCCCCGGTTCACGCGAACCGGCCCCTGAAAATACTCCGGCTCGCATTGCAGATCTTGCTGCGAGTTTCCAAGAAGCGGTGCTCGATGTGCTCGTTGGCAAATGCCGCCAAGCATTGCGTCAGCGAGGTCGAAATCGTTTGCTTGTCGGCGGTGGCGTTGCGGCGAACGGTCGCTTCCGCGAACGACTCGAAGCGATGTGCAAAGCGGCGAAGTCCGAACTCTTCATCGCGCCACGCGAGATGTGTACCGACAACGCCGCGATGGGCGCCATCGCCTGGGAACTCTTCGAGAAAGGTCACACCGCACCTCTCAACGTCGATGTGACCCCCGGCTTGGTTCGCAAACCGAAGCCAATGTCGGCGTCGGTTTGAAGTTCATTCTTGCGACGGCTCACAGTCCCGCTGCTGCACGTTCGCGAATCGCGTCGAATTGGTCCGCTTGGATCACACGACCGTTTTCAAAAACAGTCTGCAACAAGCTCGGCGATTCAGGCG
>CAIJTL010001037.1 GCA_903823545.1 uncultured Planctomycetaceae bacterium | reverse complement strand
TCAGCATCCGTTCTCGACGCATCCTCGTATGGATGTGTACTTGTCGGCCTCAAGCCCCCATCCGCTGCCCGAATTTGGTTGCACGTCCTGCCATGACGGCCAGGGTTCGGCGACTAGCTTTCAGAATGCTTCTCACACCCCAGATGATCCACATCAAGCACATGAATGGGAGCACCAGTATGGTTGGTTCAACAACCATTTTTGGGAATACCCGATGCAGCCTGCACGGACGCGCGAATCAGCGTGTATCAAGTGCCATCATTCCGTTGTCGAACTCGGCGTGAATCAAAAATTTGGTGCAACAGCGCCGAAGGCATACGACGGTTGGCAACTGATTAAGAAATACGGTTGCTTTGGTTGTCACGAAATCAACGGCTTCGATTCTGGTAAGCCAATTGGTCCTGATCTACGACTTGAGCCTCAGACGGCAGAAGAAGCCAAGAAGATTGCTGAAGATCCAAAGGCAGTTGCCGGCACGGAGCGCAAAGTAGGACCAAGCTTGCGGCACGTCGCCAGTAAGACAACTAAGGAATGGTTGACTCATTGGACTGAAGAACCAAAGCGCTTCCGACCAACGACAAACATGCCACAGTTCTTCAATCTGACGAACAACAACGACGCCCATGGTCAGAAGTTTTCCAAGATCGAACTCGCCGCATTAGCGCATTACATGTTCGACAAGTCGGAGCCGCTGAAGCTCGATCCGGTTGGGGACTACAAGCCGGATGCTCAACGCGGTGAATTGTTCTTCGCGCAGAAAGGTTGCTTGGCTTGCCACGGCCATGATGCCGAACGATTCAAAGGCAATCAGGCCGACTTCGGTCCGAACCTCAGCAAAATTGCTGCGAAAATTCGACCTGGCAAAGAAGGGTTTGAATGGCTCTACACCTGGATCCGCGAGCCAGAGCGGCATCACAAACGCACTCGGATGCCAGACTTGTTCATCGACCCGTTCAAGCAGGGTGATGCTCTTGTCGATCCCGCCGCCGACATCGCCGCGTATCTGCTGAAAGATGGACCGCAAAAATACGAAGCGATCGAAGTGACCGATACCGAACTCGATGAGCTCGTTGAGTTGCTGTTGACGCGACGTAAGACGATTACGCCCGCAGACGCCAAGATTGTAATGCAATCTCGCAATTACCTGAGAGCGCGCGTTGGTGAAAAGACTTATGACGACACTGGCAAAGACGAGACGAAGTACGCAGCCGCTGTTGACGTCGTTAAAGGGGACGAAATCGAATTGATTCCGCCAACTCCAGGCGCCGAGTTGAGTGACGATGAATGGCGCAAGCGAAAGATGAATTATCTTGGTCGCGTTACCATCTCACGTTATGGATGCTATGGGTGTCATGATATCCCCAACTTTGAAACTGCTCGTCCAATCGGCACCGCGCTGCAGGACTGGGGCCTCAAAGATCCATCGCGTTTAGCACCAGAACACATCGAAGAATTCCTTCACCATCATGGCGAGCCTGATGGAAGTTCGACGCGTGAGCGCGTTGAGTCGGCAATCAAAAAGGCGAAGGCGGACGACTTCGATAGCCCAGAACAAAAAGAGCAAGAATTGGGTGCCGCGTTCTTCTACGAAAGCTTGGCTCATCATGGCCGAGCGGGCTTCATCTGGCAGAAGCTTCGTGATCCGCGCAGCTACGATTACGAGAAAATCGACACGAAGTTTTACGATGAACGACTTCGTATGCCTAAGTTCCCGTTGAACGAGAAAGAGATCGAATCAATTTCGACGTTTGTTTTGGGGCTTGTAGCGAGACCTCCCGCAGAGAAGTATCAATACCGTCCGAAGGGGGCTGAGCTTGCAAAGGTTGAAGGTGAGAAGCTTTTACAGAAGTACAATTGCACCGGATGCCATATGGTC
>CAIJTL010001036.1 GCA_903823545.1 uncultured Planctomycetaceae bacterium | reverse complement strand
CGGGCTTGGTCCTTCGCGGCGGACTCGCCAGCGTACTGCCGCAGTTCGTACTGGAACCGATGTCCGAAGCGGCGGTCGTTTGAACCACGATGAACGATGCGGAGTTCTTGCACGTCCTTCGCATCCCACACGATGTGATTCCCGCAGACGTGGCGATACAGAAACTTCGTGATCTTCAGGGCCGACGCTCCGACTTCGGAGTTCGTCACGAAGAAGCCACGGCTCAGGCCGCCGTCGCTCCCGTCGTCGATCCGACTCTCTTCGTTGACCATGAAGATGAAGCAGTCGTGGTCCGAGGCATATAAGCCAGCGGGGGCAATCAAGTCACCAGGCTTGATCCCCAAGCCAGACATGCGCACTTCGAGGCAATCCGCTTCCGTCGCGGCACGCGTCCCAGGTTGGTTCGGCATCGCGGGACGAGCGGGTGGGACTCGCCAACCGGACGACTGAGCATCACGCATCCGTCGAACGATCTCCCAATTCCAGATGCGAGAGTAGTCATCGGACGTGAACGCTCGGCAGACCATCGAGCCGTTCTTGTGGAACAACGCATTGCAGCCGTTTCCCTCGTCACCCAAGCGAGTCAGTCCGTGCGTCAGACAGTCCGAAGCAATCTCAGCGGGCATTGTTCGCAGATAACCCGCCGGAGCATTCACTCGCTGGCAGAGTTGGCCGAACGACCAATGCGTGAGCTTCGCCGGAATGTCCGCAGGACCGATCAGCCGAATGTCTGTTGGACAATCTTCGGCGGGAGCCACTCGCAACTCATTCATCAGGATCTTGGCTTGGCAGGCCGACGAGGCGTACTTCTCGCACTGCTCCAGCATGTCATCGAGCGTCCAGAAGCGTTCATCGGCGGGTCGGTCGGCCCATTGGCGGGAAGCGTCGTACAAGTTCATGGCGGAAACCTTTCACTCAACAACCTGAAACAAAGCCGTCAGGTAGCGGTCAGAGCAGTGTGCTCAACACTCCGCCCCACGCATGAGGCGGATAGCAGAACACACGGCTAAGCCGTCACCTTGCGAGCCAGCTTCGCGTCGTTGTCCTTGATGAAGTCCCGCACCAGTTGAGCGTGGTCCAACACCCATTCCACGAACGACACGTAATGCGTCGCTCCAAACTTGACGCTCACTCCAGGAACACCACGGAACTGCACGCAACCTTTCTCGGTCACCTTCATTCGTGGAGCGCTCGACACCGTTGGACCATTCACCTTGGTGAGCAGCTCCCCCGCTTCAGCCGGAGTGAGCTTGCCAGCAGCCAACAGCAACAGGATTTCATTCTGAGTCATGGCGGAAACCTCGTTAGCCACCTAGCAGCAACCGATCTCAGCACCCCTGAAACCCGGTCGCCACATTTCGCAGCGGCTCGCCAGAACTACGCAAATCGCGTTTTTTGGCCGGAGCAACCAGACATCACTCCCCCGCCAGACTTTTGAAACCGAGGGGGTATCGCGCCGGCTGCCAGGACTCCAACTAACTCACGTGTTGCCTCGTCAGACTCACTGACGCTAACAGCCAGCAAGTGTTGATAGTTCTCGTTAACTCCCGAACTGACTCCTAGAACACCACCGCGACCTTCGGCAGCAACGCTTTGATCTTGGCTTGGGTTTCGGCTGGGTAGCCAGTCTTGCGGTCGATGAGCTTCAGTTCTTTGAGGTGCGAGAAAGCTTGCAGCAGCGGCAGGCGTTCGTCGGGCAGCGAGGGGCTGCCGAGTTCGAGTGATTCGAGTTGCTTCATCGCGGCGAGTTGCTTCATGTCATCGTCGGTTACGGCGCGGCAATTGGTCAGGGTCAGCCGCTTAAGCGATTTGATGCCGACGATCATTGGCAGTGACTCGGACTTGTCGAAGCCTTCGCCGAGTTGGAGATATTCGAGCGGCAAGCTTTGGATGTGCTTCAAGCTCGCAGGCGTAGCTTTTGTGGCGCCGACTTCGAGTCCTTTCAACTTCGTGAGTTTGACAAGGTGCGGCGTACCGACATCGGTGAAGTCCGCGTGGGCGAGGCTGATGCTTTCGAGGTTCGGCAAGTGCTCGCACAGTTCCTTCAGTCCTTCGTCGTTGATCTTGCTGCCGCGATGGCTGACGCGAGTGACTTTGCTCCAGCCCGTGCATTTGGCGTAAGCGCGGCCGGTAATCTGCGTGCCGACGAAGGAGAAAGTTTCGAGGTTCGTCAGTCCAACAAAGGTTTCCATACCCGCATCAGTGAGCTTGCCATTGTTGGTGAAACGTAGCGTCTTCAACTTGGTGAGCTTGCCGAGCGGCTTGATCCACTCGTCATTGGCTTTGGTCGAGATAACGTTTAGCGATTCGAGTGTGGTGATGTGGCTGAGATGCTCGAAGAAGGCGGCGTCGTAAGGGTCGTCCTTCCGATGATCATGCGGTCCCGCGCCCGGAACAGCGAGGTCAACGAGCTTGAGACTCAGACCGTCCTCGGTCTTCTCAAACTTTCCCTTCGCAGCTTCGACGGCGCGAATTACTGCTTCCACATGTGGATCAAGAGCGAAGGCGCTAACGGCGGAAAGCACGCAGACGAGCGCGGTGAGTATGGTGAGTTTCATGTGAGTAGTTCTTCGTCGTTGGTTCTTGGTGGCTTTCGAAAACTCGTGTGACGGCATCCTGCCTGTCACCGTGCATAATCACGCTGGAACAATTCTGACAGGCTGGAAGCCGATCCCGCGCTTACTCCTCAAATTCAAACGGTCCCCTTCCGCGCGAGCAGATCTTACTGTCGCTCGACGACCCAAATGTTGCGATACAGCACTCGCCGCCCGAAGGCTTCAAACCAGATTGGGCCGTCGGCTGTCTCGGGGCCTTTGAAGCCGTGCGGCGTCGGGCCGTTGACCTCTTGCTTGTCGACCGTTTGGTGCCCATTCAATTTCACCGAGAGCACCGCCTTCGACGTCTTCTTGCCGTCGGCATCGAAACGAGGTGCCGTGAAGTCGATGTCGAGCGTTTGCCACACCAGCGGTGGCAGGCACGAGTTCGGGACTTTGCTTGGGTAGGTAAAAACACTTCCACAGACGCGCGGCGCGTTGGTGCTCTTCGCCGCCGGAAACTTCGACGACGTAGTCTTCTCATCGAGCAACTTGCCACGCTGAGGGCTCGTTGCGCCGGACAGATCGAAGTCGAAGCCAAAGCTATCGCCGATCGCGACCTCATAGCGTGAGAGCATGTAGATGCCGGCATCCGCGCGGCGCCATGGAATGTTCTGCGGCTCCCAGCCCGTCATGAATTCGACATGCAGTTGATAGTCCTTGAATCGCCGCTTCGTGACGGCTCCGGCGAGCATGTGTCCGTCGAACATCGTCGGCGCAGTCATCCCTTCGATGTCCTTGCGCTCCTCGAACGCGTCCATGTTGGGAGTCGCTCCTCCAAACAACACGACAGCTCCGGCAGGCGGCTGCTGACCGAGCGTCGGGCTCTTGCGTTCGATTCGCTTCAACAGAGTCTGCCGCCCACCGCGCTTCAGCGTCAGACCACTCTCATCGAGATCCGCGCTGACTCCTTCATCGGTCAGCGAACGAAACTCCGCCCGACCATCCGACAAAGCGCCGCTCTCCATGACCCCATAACGACCACCATCCCAACCATCGCTCGGCAATCCGCCTTCGAGGACCAGCGCATGAAATGCCTTGTCGCTTCGCGCCACGACTTGAGCACCGACCGACTTGTCACCGTCCTCGCCGACATATTCGCCCTGCAACTTCAGCTCGACTCCAATCGCCTGAGCATCGAAGAGCTTCTTCGTCGCCGCCTCAGTCGCCGGGTCCAACGTTTGCGCCAGAGCCACTCCGGTCCACGCCATCACCGCGCACAGCGCCAAACTCGTGAATGCAATTCTCATCGTGTTGTTCTTCCTGTTGGGATCTTCGAAGGACTGGTTCTCAGCTTCGTGTTCGCGGGCGGGTTTGTAGCTGAGTCGTGCGCAACTCGCGTGTGGTCAAAATACTCGGCCGTGCCTGAAACGCCAGCCACAGCTTCCTTCAGCGACTAACTCACGTGTTGACTCGTCAGATTCACTGACTCCAACAGCCAACAAGCGTCGTCGGTTCTCTGACGCGATCTCATCACGATTGTTTCACATTGCCTCAAACGATCGCGTTGTGATTGCGATCACTCATGAGTCACAGGACTTTTTGAGAACAGCCCCATCACACACACGAGATTGGGATCTCCAATTCAATCTGGTTGATGAAAATCTCCACGTAGGAGGTCGCCATGAAAGAGCATGAACGTAAGGACTACGAACGCCTACGAGCCGAAGGCCGCTGGCCCGAAGCCAGAGAACTCCGCGGAGCGGAAGCGACTTCGCACCGTCGGTCGCAATCGATAACAAGCTTTCGATGAAAGTTGGTCAGCGATGTTGGAGCAGTACCCGCCAATTGAACGAAACGAACAGATGACTGAGTTGGTTCCCGCGCCACGAATTGCAGAGATTGAGCAATGAAGCATTTTCGCGACTGCGTAATGTGACATGGATCTGCACAAGAACTCCGTCAGACTTCACCTCAATATCGAGTCGCGAAACTAGCATGGTCGCCAAAATCTTCCACACACATCTTTCGGAATTGCGTGGCCGCCGTCACCCGCTAAGCTGAACCGCGTCAACCCACTTGGCACGTTGATCGGTCAGTGGTTCTGCCTTCCATCGGCACGGTGCTCAAGGATCTGGCCATGCTCACCATTTGGGGAAAGAAACAGAAGCCGCTGTGTGACGGTCTCTCGCGCCGCGACTTTCTGCAAGTGGGGACTCTGGGTCTTGGCGGTCTGACACTGGCTGATTTACTGCGGCTCAAGGCACAGGGGGCGCAGCAGGACAAGTCCTCTCGCAAGTCACTCATCATGATCTATTTGTGCGGAGCTCCTCCGCACATGGACATGTACGACATGAAGCCGCTAGCCCCGGCGGAGTACCGAGGCGAGTTCAAGCCGATCCAGACCAACGTCTCCGGCATGGAAATTTGCGAGCTGATGCCGCTGCAGGCGAAGATTGCCGACAAGCTGACCATCATCCGCAACCTGCGAGCTCTCGCCACTGACACCCATGTGCCCGAAGAGTTGTTGTGCGGTTACCCTTGGGGTCCAGAAGGTGGCCCGTTCAGTTTGAAGCCTGGTCTTCGGCCGACCTTCGGGTCGGTGGTCAGCAAGCTCCTTCCGAGCAACGGCACGAACCTCCCGCCGTACGTCACGCTGGGCATGGAACAGATGCCACACGGCGGCCGGAGATCATTGGCACTCGAACCGTCCTATTTGGGTTTGGCTCATCAGCCATTCGATCCCGGCTCGCCGGGGTTGGTTGCCAACTTGAGTTTGGCCAATGAGATGACATTCGATCGATTGACCCAGCGCAAGACGTTGCTGGGTGCCTTCGACAACATCAACCGCGCCGTCGAGCGGGCACCGGGTACTTTTGCCGGCATGGACTCGTTCATCGCACAGGCCCTCGACATCGTCAGTTCGACGAGCGCCCGAGACGCCTTCGATGTCAGCAAAGAACCGGAGAAGCTTCGGGAACAATACGGCACTCACTCGAGGCTTCTGCAAGCTCGGCGTCTCGTCGAAGCGGGAGTCTCGGTGGTCACTGTGCTGGCTCCCGGCTATTGGGACACTCACGCGAATAATTTCAGTTCGCTTCGGCAGATGCTCCCCGAGTTCGACAAGGGTCTTCATGCCTTGGTGACCGATTTGCACCAGCGTGGTATGGACCAGGATGTGACGGTAGTGGTCTGGGGCGAGTACGGTCGGACACCGAAGATCAACGGCAATGCCGGTCGCGATCACTGGCCGCAGGCCAGCTTCGCCCTCGTCGCCGGAGGTGGGTTCAAGATGGGCCAGGTCATTGGCGCGACGACGTCCCGTGCGGAGCAGCCGCTCGGTGGTTCGTACATTCCGCAAAACCTGCTGGCCACGCTGTACCGGGAAGTCTTCGGCATCGATCCCGCCGCGACCCTCCCGGATCACAGCGGTCGCCCAATCGCATTGGTGGAGGAGCGCGAATCCATCAAGGAATTGCTCTGAGGGAACGCCTGAGTGTTTCCCAGCAGTGGGGCCATCTTCCGGTCAAAATCACGCTTCGCCGCAGCGAGCACCACCAGCAGCGGTATCGCGACCAGCACCAACCTTAGCGATCCCACAAACCACGGTTTCCGGTGCCGAAGTTGTGGCATCTCAGTCACCCAGCACAAGAGTGGCGAAAGGAGCATCGCCAGCGCATAGTCGGTCGAGAGCCGGCCAAAGAAACGGCCGACAAACAACAGGCCAAACAAGCCGACCACTCCGATTCCAACGATGGCTGGCGTGCGAAAATTGCTCAATGCGGCGGAGCGTTTCGACATCAGTCTGGCAGCGACAGTCGTTCCCACAAGCGTCGCCAATAAGGGGAACGCCGCGACTCCTCCCTTGATGTAACCGGCCATCATCACGGTCAGTCCGGCGCATAGGATCGGCAGACTGAGGGCCAATAGAATCGAGGCTCCTGGAGAACGTTGGGACAACCAGGAAAGCAGACTCCACACACCCGCCAACAACGCTCCGCAAACTGCCAGCGACATGCCAGCCTGCCACGGAGTCCAGCCTTCGGGGGAATCGCTCAAGTAAACAGAACCGTGCAACAAGATTCTTGGGATCGTTGCGGCCAGGCTCATTCGCAACAGCCACGCGACCCAACGCGGTACGTTCTGGAATCCCGCTATCAGTTCGATGCTGAGGGCCAACGGAACGGTGATCGTTAAGAACCGGTCGAGACCGTTCACAGGAGGCCAGGCCAATCGCAACGACACCACGCTGTGGCCGACCACAAGACCAAGGCCAATCCCCAGGATACAGGACAAATTCAGCCACGTCGTGCTGGCATGCCGTCGCGCCAGCACCATCGCCAGCACAATTATCGCGCTGACGATGGCGGCGGTCCCCATCGCTTTCAGATAAAGCAGTGGCTCGGGCATCGGCTATTTTCGCATGCCTTCGCAATCGATGATGATCAACGCCTCGTCACCGATCGGTCCGATGGCGTTCTTGTCGAAACCGAAGTCGCTGCGCTTGAGAGCAAGTTCGGTGGAAAAGGCGACGCGCTTCACCTCTTTGAAGGTGTGTTCCTTGCCACCCTTCAGGACGAGGACGATCTTCTTGGTTGTGCCGTGCATCGTGAAGTTGCCGGTCACTTCGTAGCCCCCTTCAATGGCTTTGGTGCTCGTGCTTTTGAATTCGATGGTCGGGAACTGCTTCGTATCGAAGTAGTCGGGTTGCCGGAGGTGTTCGTCGCGGGCCTTGTTGGCCGTGTCGATGCTGTCGGCTTTGATGGTGAGCTGGAACGTCGACTTGGCGGGATTCTCCCGGTCGAGCGAAAACTTTCCCTCAACCTCATTGAACCGGCCGTGAATCCAACTGATGTCGAGATGTCGCGCCTTAAAACTGACCGAGGAATGGACCAGATCGTAGGCGTATTCGTCCGCCGCAAAGCCTGATTGGCTCCCCGCACAGACGACCGTTCCGATGACGAGTGTCATGACCCAAACTGAAAAAGCTCGACGCATGAGATTGTTCCTTCCGAAAAGGGTTCGCAAATCATTGGGCTGTGTCACCAGCGCCTCCGCGGCGATCCTAGGACCGGTCGAATCGTGAGTAAAGCAGGCCGGGCCAAGGGGTAGGTCTACGCTTCCGGAATCATCCGTTCGGACATCTTTCGGCTGGGATGCTCGTCTAAGCGTGAGTGGCAATAGAAGGCGGTCCACTCGGCGAGGCGGCGGCCTAACTTGTGGCAGGCGGCTTGAGTCTCCTCGTCGCGCGGTTCCTTCGCGGCGATTGCGCCGTAGTGTAGAGTCAGGTCGCTGCTCACATAATCGGTGACGCCGAACACGAGGAAGCCGAAGTTCATCAATACGGTGAGCAAGCTCTGGCAGGCCATTTCGGAACCGCCACCCCAGCCGCCAGACGAACTGAACGCACAGGCGATCTTGCCGTCCACTTTCGCCCACTGCGAAAACATGGTCTCGTCCCAGAACCGCTTCATCTTCCAACTGAGCAGCCCCATGTTCGTCGGACTGCCGACAGCCAGCCCGTCGCACCAGACAACATCGTCGGCTGTGGCCTCGTCCACGGATCGCAGTCGAACTTCGGTGTCAGCAATGCTCCCAGCCCCCTCTGCCACGAGTGTCGCCATGCGCGATGTGTGACCGGACCGTGAATCAAACAGAACCAAAATCTTGTTCATGGCAAGCATGCTCTCTGGTAGGAAATCGATCTGCGGACAATGGTCAGCAATGATCATTCTTCAGCCGTTCGGCGGTACGGTACTCGTTCAGGCTTAGGTCAACTACCTCTACGCCAGCACGGCTTCCACCGCATAGGAGGCCAATTCGCCGGGCGTTGTGGCATGTCCGGAAGTGGCCATGTAGAAACGACAGACGTTTTGCCGCCGATCATCGTTGTGCAGGGCATTGATCCATGACTCGCACCTGTTCGCTCGCAGCGTTTTTTCTGGGACTTTGCGTTTCACGGATCGGCCTGGCCGATGAGCCGGTCTCGATTCCCTACGCAACAACACAGCAGATTCAACAGACGGTTAGTCGCGCCATTAGATACCTGCAAACTGAATGCGCCGCCTGGCTGAACACTCGCAAATGCGCCGCTTGCCATCACGCGGGGATGCCGCTTTGGGGGCTGAGCGAAGCCCGAGCAGGACATTCTCCTGACGAAATTCTGGCAGAACGATTTGATCGTTTGGGACCAGGGAATCAAGGAAACGCATCTGGTGATCAAAGACAATAGCGGTGGTAGCGGCCATGCTCATAACCGACGGGATCACGAAAAGTTCTTTCCCACCAAGGTCCGCATGACCGTGATCCAGGTCTCGGCAGGTTCGAAATACGATTCCACGCTGGTTTCCAACTTTTGCCGGCCACGACCGTGAGAGTTCCACCCGCGAAAAGTGGGAAGCCAAGCCTGCCCGCGGTGAAATCCAAAAAGTAAACGTGCTCAATTTGTGGCACGGAGACATTTTCCGCGAGCATTCCAGCACATTCGGCGAGTGCTTGTTTCGATTCCTACTTTTGGGCAAACATCACTTGGACGACATCGCGGCCGCGTGGACGGACTACAACAACACAAAAACTGCGCACAGGGAGCACGGTCATTTGCCGCCCCGTTACTTCGCTCGGCGTTCGCGGTCACTCAACATGCCACGGAAGACGATGTCGAGCATCGTTTGCTGCTGCTCCTCGATCGAGCGGTTTCCCAAGAAGTGGTTTGTGAACATCGTTCCGTAAACCAGATTGCCCATCGTATCGAGCAGCGAATCAACGTTGATGTCGGAGCGCAAGCGGCCTTTGTTGATGAGGTCTTGATAGAACGCTCGCCATTGCACGCGAGCGGCGTCGCGGTACTCGAAGTACGTCGGCCGCTTGCGGTTCTTGAAGATGGCCCGCTCTTGAATGATCAGCTCGACGTATTGTGGGTGTTCAGAAAAGAACGTGAGATACGCTCGAATCGCCCGAGCAATCCGCTCAAACGGATCGTCGGTCATCTCAGCCGCCTCTCGGACGGCGAGTTGCATCTGCGACATGCCCCAGTCGACGCATGCCAGAAACAATTCTTCTTTACTGGCGACGTAAAGATAGATCGTCCCCTTGGCGACTCGCAACTTTGCTGCCAAGCGATCCATGTCACAGTCCGCGTAGCCCAGTTGAGCAAACAGCTTCGACGCGGTCTCGACGATCTTCTGACGACGTTGCGATCGCTGCTCGGCAGATTGTGTAAGAGAAGCCTTTGTCTGGACTTTCGCCATCATTTGATCCCACGCATCAGAGTATACTTTTCTTTCGCTGAACACGGTCATGCTAGCCGCGTCATAGTGTGACTGACCAGTCAGTCATTAACAAACGGACTGAAATCTTCGAGGGCCGGAATCGTGGAATGTGACACCGTTGAAGAAGTTGGTTGGACTCTCTGGAAGCAGCCCTCGTCCGTGAGTGGGGCTGGCCGAATGATTGCGAGCGTCCTGTTGCTGGCGGTGTTGGGCACTGGCTGCCAAAAGACGACAGCATCAACTATCGCCAAGGCCACGCCACTGCCGGAAGTGATGATCGTCTCGCCGGCCGAACGTGAATACACGCGGTTCGAGGAATTTACCGGACGGCTGGAAGCGGCTGAGGTCGTTGAGATTCGGGCTCGCGTCGGCGGGTATCTCGATCAAGTGCTGTTCAAAGACGGCGCGGACGTAAATGAAGGGGACTTGCTGGCCGTCATCGATCCACGAACTTACGAAGCGGAAGTCGCTCGCATGACGGCTGGGGTTCAGCAAGCGAAGTCGCGGCTGATGCGATTGTCTCGGCAACTGGAACGCGGCAAGCAACTCATCGCCAGTCGCGTCGTGACGCAGGAAGAGTTTGATCTCATGCAGTTCGACCACGCGGAAGCGGAAGCGGCGCTCCGTTTAGCCGAGGCGAACGAAAAGCTCGCTCAGTTGAATCTCGGTTTCACCAAGATTCGTTCTCCCGTAAAGGGGAAGATTGGCCGGCGGCTGGTCGACCAAGGCAACTTGGTGAAGGTTGATGATTCGTTGCTGGCAACCATTGGATCGGTTGACCCCATCCGTGCTTACTTTGAGATCGACGAGCGGACGGTGTTGCGTCTCCGGCAAATGATCCTCGCTGGTGAACTGCCGCTGCCGACGGAACAGAAGTTGGAGGTCCAGTTGTCGTTGGCGAATGAATCGTATTTCTCGCTTCGGGGGATCATCGACTTCACCGACAACGCACTGGACCCACACACCGGCACGTTGAGGGCGCGAGCAACGATCGACAATGACAAATTGCTGCTGTTGCCGGGGCTCATCGTGCGTTGCCGCATGCCGATTGGAAATGCTCGCAACGGGTTGTTCATACCGGAAGAGGCATTGGGCTCCGATCAAGGACAGCGGTTCCTGTTCGTGTTGAACGACAAGGACGAGGTGGTCTATCGCCGCGTTTCCGTCGGCATGCAGATGTCAGGCTGGCGTTTGGTGGAAGGAGAAATCGCCAAAGAGGATCGAGTCATCGTCTCCGGCCTACAGCGAGTTCGGGCCGGACAGAAAGTCGCTCCGCAACCGAGTCCGCAATACGCCGACTCGCTCCCCTCAAAAGAGAAGAATTCCAAACCCGGTGACGGCGAGAAGCGTTCGACGATTCTTCGCGATCACGCTGGTTGAGCTCCCCCTGTCCGGTTCCCGCCTCTTGAGACGCTCAGATGTTTTCGCGGTTCTTCATCGACCGACCGATCTTCGCGGCCGTGATCTCGTTGTTGATCACGCTGGCGGGAGCGGTATCGCTCGGTCGATTGCCAATCGCGCAGTATCCCCCGGTTGCTCCGCCGACGGTGCAGGTGGACTGCAACTATCCGGGGGCAAGTGCCGCCGTTGTCAGCCAGTCGGTGGCAGCGCCGATCGAGCAGCAGGTCAACGGCGTCGAAGACATGCTCTACATGGCATCGCAAAGCACAAACGACGGCTCGTACACCTTGACCGTCACGTTCAAGCCTGGCGTCGATCTAAACCTCGCGCAGGTACTTGTGCAAAACCGAGTCAGCCTCGCGCTGCCGATGCT
>CAIJTL010001035.1 GCA_903823545.1 uncultured Planctomycetaceae bacterium | reverse complement strand
GGACCATAGGTCCGCGCCACTCAAACCCCCGCCCAACCCCACCGACATCGACTCAAACACACCCGACCGCAATCATCGACAACCAAAGCAACCCGAGTGCCGAACAGTGTTGGGACAGGTCCATTTCCAGGGATGCACAATGACACCAAACACCATCCATCTCGCCGAGACAACGAAGGCTCTCGTGGACGAAGCCGCGCGACAAGCGGGCGTCTCGCCCAGCGAGTTCGTGTTGAGCAACTCGCGACGAGACCACTTTTAGGAAGATCACAAGAAGCACCATGACTACCAGAGAAAAAATCATCGAACAGCTTTCAGGACTGGATGAAGCCAGCCTTTCCGAAGTTCATGCGGTCGTTCGCCGATTGTCGGAGCCGAAAGCGAAGTCACCGCCGCAAGAGTCGATCATGGCGAAGTTGCGAAAGATCAAAATCAAAGCGCCGCCGGATTTCTCGAAGAACCTCGATCTGTACCTGACGGGAGAAAAAACGCTTGACGACGTTCATTGATACCAACTTCATCACTGCCTTGGTCAACGAGCGAGACGAACTGCACGTCAAAGCCTTGGAGTTATCGGAACGATTCGAAGGCCAGAATTTCTGCTGACTGATGCCATCCTTTTGGAATCCGGAAATGCTTTAGCTAAGCGGTTTCGGACGGAAGTCATCGACATCATCGACCAGTTTCAAAACTCCGCCGATGTGGAAATCGTCCGACTCGATCCAGAAATCTTTGAAGCCGGATTCCACCTCTTCAAACAACACAAAGACAAAACCTGGGGCCTTGTGGACTGCATTTCGTTTGTCGTGATGCGTGAGCGCGGGATGACCGATGCCCTGACCTTCGACCAACACTTCGTTCAAGCCGGATTTCGAGCCTTGATGCGGGATTAGCTTCGACAATCAACGGACAACCTTCGTCCGTATCAATTGAGGCGTGACATGACACGAGCCATTGATCGCGATCAGCAACGGTTCAAAGAAATCGTCAAAGGGCGAGTTCGCAAAGACCTGCGCCGGTATATCACTCACGGTGAGATGACCGGGCGGCAGGGGCGGCGGCTGGTGACGATTCCGGTGCCGAATATTGAGATCCCGCACTTCCGTCATGGGCCGAAAGGTTCGGGCGGTGTCGCGCAGGGTGAAGGGGAAGTTGGCCAGCCGATCGGGCAGGGGGGGGATCCGGGGGACGGACAAGGTCAGGCTGGGAGCGATCCGGGAACCGGACATACTCGCGATGTGGAGGTGTCGATCGAAGAGTTGGCTCAGATGCTGGCGGCGGAATTGGAACTGCCGAACATTCAGCCCAAGGGGCACGACGCGGTCAGAAGTCGCAAGGACAAATACAGCAGCATCCGGCAGACCGGCCCGCAGTCACTGCGGCATTTCAAGCGGACTTACAAGCAGGCGCTCAAACGCAGCATTGCCTCCAACGAGTACGACATCACCAAACCCAAGATCGTACCGATGAAGGAAGACCAGCTTTACCGAAGCTGGAAGACGATCTCCGAACCGCAGGCCAACGCGGCGATCATCTACATGATGGACGTGTCCGGTTCGATGACTCAGGAGCAAAAAGAGATCGTCCGCACCGAGTCGTTCTGGATCGATACTTGGCTACAGAGCCAATACGACGGCGTCCAAGTCCGCTACATCATCCACGACGCTGTCGCTAAGGAGGTCGATGAAGAGACCTTCTACCACACGCACGAAAGCGGCGGGACTCGGATCAGCTCGGCCTACACCGTCGCCAAACAAGTCGTCGAACGAGATTTCCCGACGAACGACTGGAACATCTACATCTTCCAGTTCAGCGATGGCGACAATTGGGGCGAAGACAACGTCAGTTGCTTGCAAATGCTCACGGAAGACTTGCTGCCGGCTTGTAACCTGTACTGCTACGGCCAAGTCAAAATCCCCTACGGTAGCGGTGACTACATCCGCGAACTGAAGCGGATCAACGGCAAGTACGAAAACTTGGTGCTCTCAGAGATCAACAACCGCGATGCGATCTATGACTCGATCAAGCTGTTCTTGGGGAAGGGGAAGTGATGGCTAAGTTTCCATAGCGCACTTCGAGGGACTTGATTTAGCGTTTGGGGAGAGCGTCATAAAATGAGTAGAGATACCTATGCTTGTGAGCGCTGCCCATTAATCATAGAGCTTGGTGGTTACAACACATGGGATGACGCTGGTAATCTCGAATTGAGGTTCGTTCAAGTAGTTTGCCGATCGTGCGGCACAATGCATCGACTACTTGGTAAAAATGACAGTCACCAAGTTTTTGCGCTCCGCGGACCAGTGCGGGCTGCTCGACCGGTAACTTCGCGCAACGTTTGGGGCGATACTTTTGAAACACATGAGTGGGACTCTGAGTCGGAGTGGCTCCACATCGGCCTTTTTTCTGGTGGGTTTGCTGGGATCAACGAACACTCCTGTAGTTGTTGTGGGAAACCTGGTCAGATGATGTCGTTGGCAGAGCTTCTACATCCAAACGGCTACGTGAAGAATCCGAGCAATCAGGCGAAATGCCCCGTGTGTCGTGATGAAATGAAATGGATGGCAACTAAGAGTTGGTGACGGGTTACAGATCTTGTTTTGCTCACCAAAACTTCCACCACGGGCGATCTGGTTCTGGAGCAACGAGCGGCTGTGGCGGAACATTGCCTGATGAGATGACGACGAGTTCCGGAAGCAGCACGCAACTTAGGTCGCCGGAGTGGCCGCCGGTGGTGTCGATCAGCAAGCGATTGGGGCGGTAAATAACTTCCTCGACGGGGACATGGCCGGAGACGACCATCGCTCGGCAATCATCTGGAACGCCGCTGTCGACGAAGGTCTTCGAGCAGAGCCAGGGTGGTCGATTCAATGTAAAGTCGCGCTGTCGCAGGATTCTGAGCTGCAGATCGAGCGGCTGATTCGGGTCGAGGCCCGCGTGAACGAAGATCGCTTGAGGGTGCTCGACGACCCACGGAGTCTCTGTCAGATAACTGACGTGCTCGGCGGAGAGTTTACTCTTCAATGCAGCGAGGTCGCCGAGCGGAGCGTCGTACGAGGCGAATGTGGATTCGACTCCGTATTGCTGCACCCATTGCACGGGCCAGTCGGCATAAGAGGGCGTCGGTATTAAGCCGAGTGCGCCGGCCATCGCCAGTTCGTGATTTCCGGAAATGGCCGTTGTTTGAGGATGTTCGCGTTGCAGAGCCAGCAGCCGGTCGATCGCTCCTTTGGGATCGGTCCCTCGGTCAACGACATCACCGATGAAGACGACCCAACGTCGCGAGAAATCTGGCGTGCGACGCAGCCTCGACAAGATGATGTCGAGCTTTTCGACCTGACCATGCACGTCTCCGATGACGGCGACCGGTCCTTGAATTCGTGAAGCAAAGCTAGGCATTAATCGACTCCATTCATAAGCCGATTGCGTTGTAGTGGCGTTTGCCAAATGATCGCAAGGTTCTTCGGCCAATTGAACCAGACTACTTGGTCAGCGCATGAGAAAACCCAGTTCTGCTGCAGCAAAACTGGGTTTCGAGTTCGTATCAATCAATCGATCAATTCGGTGTCGTTATCGGCAACAGGCTGGAGCCGCATTGCAGCAAGTCGGTGCCGGGCGACAACAAGTCGGTGCGGCCTGACAACAGTTTGCAGCGGGTGCCGTGCAACAAGTCGGTGCGGGGGCAGAACAACATGTCTGAGCCGGTTGCGGACAACAAGTTTTAACTTGGATCTTTTTCTCGACCATCTTGCAGACACAAACCTGAATTTCTTTCTCAACTTTGTGCGGCACCATGACCGTGTATTGCTCGTCGTGCTCTTCCATGACTGGTTTGCAGCTTACGACGGTGCGAGTGCAAGTCTTCTTCTCAGGAACACAAACAGTGAATTGAACGTCGCGAGTACGAGTTTCGCACTTCGGGGTGCAAACCTTTTGAGTGCAGGTGCGCTTCTCTGGTTTGCAGACACTCACTTCGTACTCATAAGGCTGATCTTCACAAACGATCTTGTTGACCGTGACGTCAACTTGCTTCTGAATGACTTCCGGAACCCAAACCTTCTGAGTGCAAGTCGTCGTTTGTGGACAGCAGGTCGGACGGCCGCAGGAGTCGCAGCCTTGGACGAAGGTTTGAACCTGAACCGCTCGATCTTCCCAGTGACCGCTGTGCTCGCAGACCGTTCGCTTTTCAGTGGTCGGGACGCACTTGGCCACTTTGCGAACGCCTTGACGCTTTTCGGTCGTGGGCACCATGACGGTGTACTCGGTCGTCACGTCTTTCCATTCCGGAACGCTAACTTGGTACTGCTCTTGGCGAGTCCGGCACTCTTGCTTAAAGACCGTGTACTCCTCGGTCACTTCCTTTGATTCTTGAACCAGTTTGCAGGTTCGCACTTTCCGAGTTTGTGTTTCCGGACGGCATTCCGTTACCCAAATCTTACGAGTCTCAGTACTCATTTCCGGAACCAAAACGGTTCGCTCGACCATGCAGGTCGCTGGAGCACAGGCTGGCTGCGGACAGCATTGATCGGCCGAGGCTCGGCCGATCGGGAGGACGAGGAGTCCCAGGGCCGCGACGCTGGCCCACAATCGTTTCTTCATGTTGCTCTTCCTTTGAAACAAAACGGGCGGCTGTATTGAGTGAATTCATGGCATCCTGCCCAGCCATCCAATGCGGCAATATGCCCGACGCATGAGAAATTAAGCCAGCCGTTGGTAAGAGTGAAGCAACTAAATGGGAAGAATGGGTAAAATATTCACCTTATTTTGACAACGAGGCTCGGGCGACGCCCCCGGCGCAAGTTCTTTGGCATCTATGTGTTGCCCAAAGAAGGCTAAACTCAGTCCGAAAATCTGGTGCCAACATGCATCAGACGCGGAGACTGCGGACGAACGACTCTGTTTGCGAGCCCAAGCAAACGGCATTCAACCGTCTCAGAACACTGTCACGAGAGATGTCGTGTGAGAAAGAACTCACGGGACGGTCGCGACAAGATCGTCCACGAGTTTCAAAAGCGTCTCGTGTGTGAGATGCAAATCAACCTGATTTCGTCCTGTCTGTGTGGGGTCAGAGTAGTATCGTCGCAGGAAGAAACGTCCGGCAGATTGGCACTGCAAGAGGATTTCGTAGTACTTCGCGCCTCCAGTGCGCTGGTCGGGCGACTTGGAGCGAATCAAAACTTGCTGCGTTGTCGGATCAAATTCTAACGGCCCCAAGTTTTCCAAGAGGTAGGTAATCCGCTGCGACAAGTCATCCGCCCATGCTTTGAGTACTGCGAACGACGCACCCGCAAGATGCGGCACATCAATTCGGAGCTCGCGAAAGGCGCAGCTCAAAGAATCGACCGTCGTGAGGTCGATCGACATGTCGAGTCCATTGGTCGTGGGGAGTTTAACCGTTTGCGGTTGGGCGACATTTAAGCCAACCAACCGTGTCAGTTCTTGGGACAGTGAATCGCTCAAACTCATGTCACACCTCGATTGGCGGAATGCTTAGAAGTTGATTCAGGACAGTGGAGTTGAGTCAACGAAAAACTTCACGCCATCAAATACCGGTCGGCGATCGCGTCCGACTTAACAAGTCCAATTTGGCGTCGGCCAGAAATTGGGGGGAATGCTGGTTCCGTAAGCGCTCGTTCGAGCGGCTCATCACTGCACTTCTACGTCTGTTTGATGTCGTGATTCGTTCCATCGAACGAAATTACCGTCGGTCGATCATCCATCACAGTTTCGATGTGAACCGGCCGTCCCCAGATTCGTTGCAAGTTTGAGAGTGTGTCTCGGCAATAGTCGTGCTTCAGTTCTGCCCCTTGATACTTGTGGAGCAGGTAAAGCTCGCCTCGATTTTTGTAATTCCCATCGGTGACGTAGATGAATGGTCGTCCGTGGTTCGCCAAGCTGGTGAGAAGTTGCTGTTTGATCTCTTGGAACTGTCGCGACGCAATTTCGTAGGTGTCGTTGGAGTCGTTAAATGCAAAGCTGAAGAGCTTGTGCTTGTAACAGAACTCCGGCGTGAGGAACGCGTCGATGAAAGTGACGTCGTTGTGGACGCGGCGAACTTCGAAGATTTTCTCGCGACCTAAACCCAGTTGTTTGTCCCAGCGTTTTTTATCTTCAACATCGTCGCACTCTTCCCACGCGGAACCGAATTGGCCTTTGTCCCAACGTTCCTCAATGTCCCGATATAGTTCGATGCCGATTTTGTACGGATTCAAACGGTTCGCACTCATCGCCATCGTGCCGGAATGATGGTCGGCGTAATCAATAACTTCGCCATCGGTTAAGCCAAACGTGGTCATGATGGTCGAGTGCCAGTAGCTGGCCCAGCCTTCGTTCATGATCTTGGTCTGACCTTGCGGAGCGAAGTAATACGCCTCGTCACGAACGATTTGTAGGATGTCGTGTTGCCACGGTTTGAGCGGCGCGTGTTCGAGCAAGAACAACAAGACGTCCCGTTCCGGTTCGGGCGGGAAGTTGCGTTGTTGTTCCTTTTTCTTTTGTTTGTCGACTTGCTCTTGCTGAGCCTTTTCCAATGCCTCACGCGGATTGATGAAGTCGTCCATGTAATCTTTGGACGCAAATCGGCCCGGAGTTTCCGGGGTCTCGTTGTCTTCTTTGTGAATTGGACTACCGACTGGCGCAGCGTGTTCATCGCGACGGCGAATGTGCGGCGAATGAGGATCAACTAAATCTTCGAGTGAGAGGCAAGCATCAATGAATGACTCAACTGCTTCATGTCCGAAGCGGTCGATGTAGCGATTTACTCGCGCCGCATGGTTCGCCATTTCGTCGAGCATTCGCCGATTCGTCGGCTTAAACCAAGCATTGTTTTTGAAGAAATCGCAGTGACCGTAAACGTGCGCGATGACCAACTTTTGGTCCATCAGCGAGTTAGATTTCAATAAATAGGCGTAACACGGATTTGTGTTGATCACCATTTCGTAGATCTTTTGCAGACCATATTCATAGCCTTTCGACAGCTCGTCGTATTCCGCACCGAACCGCCAGTGCGGGTATCGGACTGGGAATCCGCCGAATGCGGCGAGCATCGACATCTCGTCGTAGTCCACCACTTCAAAGATCGTCTCAAAGAAGTCGAGTCCGTATTCGCGAGCTTTCGACGACATCTGCTTTTGGATGTCTGCGAGTTCTTGAGGCAATGGTCGTTGAATGCTGATCGTCATCACTGGTCTCCTGGCTTTGCCGTTGAGACTCAAATACGAAACAGACTCATTGTTGCATGACAGCGGGTGTGGAAAAGTGCGTTACAGAAACGAGTGGTTCAAACCCAACGCGTACGAATTCGGAAAACAGCGTTCTGCAAGCGGGCGGAAACATACTCCGATTTTCCAAAACTAGGTAAGACCGTTTTCCACGTTCGCGACGTCCGATGCGGTGAGGGCACACGACACACGATTCGTCTTTACCCGTTTTTGGACAACTGCCACACTCCTCGCTCACTGTCGGGGGGCGGTGCGTCGAATCCGAAGTTCTTCGAGTTTTGACATAGATCTTTTCTCGGTCAAACGCCATGCCTCGTGCCATCATCACCGCCGTTTGCCTCCTTGCGCTGCTGAATTTCGGCTGCGCGGCGTCGCGCCCCATGATTGTGTCGAATCCGATTTTTGTTCCGGCGAATACTCAACACAACGCCTGGGAGCGGACAGTGGATGTCTTGCACGATTTCCACTTCCCCATAGCTCGCGAAAATCGCTTGGATGGAATGATCGAGACTGAATATCGCGTCGGCTCGAATATTTTGGAGCCGTGGCATGGTGATTCCGTCGGTATTAGGAATCGAATGGAAAGCACACTGCAATCGATTCGTCGCAAAGTGAAAGTCGACCTCACTCCCGTCGAAGGGGGATATCTGGTTGGTGTTGAAGCCTACAAAGAGCTGGAAGACCTCAACGGAACTGCGGAAAACACCTCCGGCGCGGCGACTTTCCGAAAGTCATCTCCCTTAGAGCGAAATCTCTCCGTAGTCGTGGGTCAAACGAGCCCTTCCGGCTGGATGTCGCTCGGTCGTGACACGGACTTAGAGCAAGCGATTTTGGACGATTTACAGCGCGGCTACTGACCGAATCGGCTCTTCACTTGGCCTGTTTTGGCAGAAAACTTTGATAACACATCGTTGACCGTTGATCGGAACGAGCCTTAAGCTACCGCTTTGCTTGGTTACTGGCCGATAATCAAGTCGGTTTGCTGAGGCTGTAACAGCTCTCAGTTTTGCTCATAGTTTCCTCCCACCGAATGCTGAGTGAGCCGGTTGCTTACTCAATGGAACTTCTCACCGGAGAAATTTTCGATGCTGCGAATCCTTGGTCAGTACGGCAAAGATACCTGTGATGGTTACTTTTCTCGTCGCGATCTCTTGAAGGTCGGTGGTTCTGCGATGGCAGGTTTGAGCTTGCCTGGCATCATGCAGTTGCAAAAAGCGACTGCTGAAGAGGGACGCTACGGCGGACCAGGATT
>CAIJTL010001034.1 GCA_903823545.1 uncultured Planctomycetaceae bacterium | reverse complement strand
CAGCAGGTCGCTCCTGACACCGATGACGTAAAAGTTTCACGTCGTAATTGGTTGTCACGAATGTCTTCCGCTGTCATGGCTCTTGGATTGACTCTTAGCTACGGCATGTTCGGCACCGTAATGGGATTGTTCTTGTATCCAAAGAAGGACTCGTCGCGGACGTGGCAGTTTCTGTCAGACCTTGGCAGCTTTGCGATTGGAGAATCCGTGACCTATGAAGCTCCTGCGGGGCAGAAAGTTGTGGTAACTCGGCTGGCGAACAGCGGAGCACCAGAAGACTTCATCGCCTTGTCGAGCGTCTGTCCGCATCTTGGCTGTCAGGTGCATTGGCAATCGAACAATGATCGCTTTTTCTGCCCGTGTCACAACGGAGCGTTTGATAAATCAGGGCAGCCAGTTTCGGGGCCACCAAAGGACTCGAACAAGCCACTGCCGCGATATCCGCTGATGGTTGAAAATGGTTTGCTGTTCATCGAAGTGCCGACGGAGGCGCTGGTATGACGGCAAACAACTTAGCCACAGGCGAGAGGGTTGGCGTCAGCCCCCCGGTTGATGGAATCGCGAACTCGTTCGGGAAAACCGGGGGGCTGACGCCGCCCCGCTCGCCTGGATCAAGCGTTAAACGCTGGTTTGCAGAACGCTTGCCGATTACCGGAGTGCAGTTGGCCGAACTGACCAACGAACCGGTTCCCGCGCATCTGCGGCGTTGGTGGTTTTGCCTCGGCGGGACACCGGCGTATCTGTTTGTCGTCCAGATCGTGACGGGAATCTTGCTCGCGTTTTACTACCAGCCGTCACCTCAAACGGCATATCAGTCGATTGACACTATCACCAATGAGGTGGCGTTCGGCTGGTACATCCGCGGAATGCACAAGTGGGCTGCGACATTGATGATCGCGGCAGTGATTCTGCATCAAATGCGAGTCTATTTCACCGGAGCGTATCGTCAGCCGCGCGAGATCAACTGGATGGTCGGCATGTGCTTGCTGCTCTGCACGCTGATTATCGGCTTCACCGGTTACAGCTTGGTCTTCGAGCAGCTCAGCTTTTGGGGAGCGACCGTTGCTGCAAACATCTGCGATACGGTGCCGTATGTTGGCGTCTTGGCCAAACGAATGCTGCTTGCGGGAGATTCATACAACGACAACACGCTGTCCCGATTTTTCATTCTGCATGCGGCGGTGCTGCCGGGGCTGATGATTCTGTTGATTGGTATTCACGTCGCGATTTTACGCTTGCAAGGAGTCAGCGAACTCCGCTTCGAGAACGAACCAGCAGATGCTCCGAAGCATTTCGATTTTTTCCCGGATCACTTCTATACCGAACTGATTATCGGTCTGACACTGATGATTGTGTTGAGCGTCTTGGCGACTGTATTGCCAGTGACGCTCGGCCCTAAAGCCGATCCGCTAACGACCCCCGAAGTCATCAAGCCGGAGTGGTGGTTCTACGTTTCATTCCGCTGGCTGAAATTGTTCTCGGGCACTTTCGCTGTGCTGAGCACCGGGTTCATCGTCTTTGTGATGTTCGCTTGGCCGTTCATCGACGGTGTGATTCGAAAGCGAACTCGTTTTACCGAAGCGAGCGTCTGGATCGGCATCGTCGGAGTGTTCTTGTTGGTCGGCCTCACCGTGTGGGAAGCGGTCGTCGAGCATTAGTGATTTGACAACTCGAAGTTCATCACAGCGTCACTGAGGGCACAGAGTCTGCAAGTGTTTTCTCGGTGTTCTCTTTGCATCTGTGGTGAATTCTGCCTTCGCGAATTGGGAATTGGATCGATTCAATGACTCTGCAAACCAAACGTTATCTCATCGGCTTCCTCGGCCTGTTGTTCCTCGCCTCGCTGGTGCTGGTGCAGGCGATGGAGATTGCTCGCAAGCGCGAGGAGGTCGGCCTCACGTCGGGGCACATTGCAGTGCCGGCGAAATCGAAGAGTTGCGTCGAATGTCACGGCAAGTCGTCACCGGGGATCATCGACCATTG
>CAIJTL010001033.1 GCA_903823545.1 uncultured Planctomycetaceae bacterium | reverse complement strand
GGCAATAATTCTCTTTGAGCATTTGGTAGCCAGTGATTCCATTCAATGAGCCGGTCCCGCCGTGGTTGTCCCACACATTGAGAACGTTGCCATCTTTGGGAGCAACGTAGTACCAAGTAAACGTGACCAAGCGGACTCCCGCTTCGACCAAGCGACGTGCCATCAAGAAGCACTCGCCGTATTCGTTGCGTCCGTATCGGTCGCGCAGCCGGTCCGTTTCACCGTCAAGCGAGAAGGCACGTTTGGCCGCAGGTGAGGTCAACATGCGAAAGGCTTGCTCGCGATAGCTGTCGAGTCCGCGAGTTGCCTTGGCTTGCTGCATCTCGCGATCGATCGACTCGACCGAGTTGAGCAAGCCGTATCGCAGTTGCAAACGATGTTCGTCAACACCGGGTGGAAGTGAGAAGTTGTGCGGAGCTTTTTCATTAACCTCCGCTGGAGGCTGCGTTTCGATCGGATCGTATTTCGGGCCGAGAAACCCGGCGTGTGTTCCGGAGTAGACAACTCCGTCATGACCGATCGGACGCGGAATCGTTACCGTCGCCGGAATGCCGCTGGTCGGAGAAAAGTGTCCGACGATCGAGCCGAGCGTCGGAAAGTCGCGACGGTTGCGAGCGTTCCTCGGCACTGCGAGGTTGTTGTTCACTCGCCCGGTAAGCGTGTGATAGACGCTCGGCTCATGATTGTTGCTCGGATGTGTGAGCGAACGAAGGATCGCGAACTTATCGGAGTGCTGAGCGATCTGCGGCATGTGCTCACAAATCTGAATGCCGGGAGTAACGGTGTCGATCGGCTGAAACAAACTCCGGATACCTTCCGGTGCATCGGGCTTGAAGTCCCACATGTCCTGTTGAGGCGGCCCGCCCCACAAATAGACGAGGATGCAAGCCTTCGCTTTCCCGCCACCGATCACCAGCGGCTTGGCGACTCGCTGAGCCGACTCCGCTTGCAGTAATGAGGGCAACGTCATCGCCCCCAGTCCGACTTGGCCAAGTCGCATCATGGCATCGCGTCGATGAAGCATGGCGAGTCCTTATCTCTGATAAATTGGCAAATACCCATTATCAAGCTGCAAGATCGTGGCATTCATGGCAGTCGTGTAGACGTCGCCGATATGCCCCTCTTTCCAAGAACCGTTGGCGGTTTGCTTGCTGAGAATCTCTTTGCCAATGTCGGCGAGGTACTTATTCCACTCGTCGTCTCCGAGGCGATAAACGACTTGGGCGTAGTAGTAGTGGGCGTAGTGCCAATTGCCGAACAGTTGCTGGTTGGAACTGGTCTTTCCCGGCCAGATGTTTTGTTTGCAAAACTCCATCATCTTTTTGACGTTCTCGGACTCGCCGTATTCACCGGCGTTGAACATCGCGGCGACGGCCGCAGCGGTAATCGGAGGTCGCGGCCCGCCTCCTCGAATGCTGTATTGCACGCCTCCTTCGGGTGTCGTGCAGTCTTGGATGTATTTCTTGGCCTTCTCGATGATCTCTTTAGGAACGGGAATTCCCGCGTTTCGACAAGCTCGCAGTCCCTGCACCTGAGTGATGCAGGTTGAGCCCTCATCGAAGTTCGGCTGATCCTTCGCCGAGACGTACCCCCAGCCACCTCGTTCTGTCTGAGCGAGCGCTGAGAACTCGACGGCTTTGATCAACACTCGCTTCAGATCAGCTCGGCGTTCGTTGTCTTCCTCTTCACCGTAAACCTGCGACAAAAACAGCATCGAAAAGCCGTGGCCGTAGGTGTAATGAAAATCGTCTTTGAAGCCGATCAGTCCTGACGGCTGAGCCATCTCCATGAGGTAGTCGACCGCCAAGCGAATGTTCTTTGCATACTTGCCACGGGTTGTTGTCGAACCTTCCGCGAGCAACGCGTTACCGGACAAAGCGGTCATTGCGACTCGGTACTGACCTTGGTTTGCTTCCCAATAGCCTTGCCGCCGTTGCTCGCGAGCCAAGAAATCCAACGCTCGTCCCACAGCCGCAAATGTCTTCGGGTCTTTCTTCTTCTTGACCGCGAACGCGGGCTGAGCCAACAGCATCACCGCAAGAAGGGCCACCAGCAAAGTTAAGCGACAGCGCATGAGAGGTCTCTGAGAGAGGTTTGACTGATCGCGAGCGGCAGCAAGCTATCAGAGACCTCTAGCGCGGCAAAGCCCTGGAGTGCGGTGGCTCGACGGAACCCTCAGATCATTTGGGAATGACGATGTCGATCGTTCCCGAAAGTCATCGTCAGAACATTCATTGTTCGTAGCGACGGTTTCTGGAGTTTGGAGTTCGCTTTTCCAAATGATCTGAGGGCTCCGTCGAGCCGGAGCACTCCAGGGAATAGGTCACTCATTCGTACTTGGCGATCTTCGGTTCCGGCAGTTCAGCGATCAGTCGCTTGATGACGGTTTCGGAATTGACCCCTTCCGCTTGCGCTTGGAAGTTCGTCGAAACTCGATGTCGTAAAACCGGGATTGCCACTTTGCGGACGTCATCGACGTTGATCGCCGGGCGACCGTCCATCGCCGCGATCGCCTTTGCCCCCGCGATCAAGAATTGTCCCGCACGTGGCCCCGCTCCCCAAGCAACGAGATCTTTCACAAACTTAGGAGCAGACGCATCGCTCGGTCGAGTCGCACGCACCAATCTCGCGACGTAATTGATCGTCAGCGGCGCGGCTTCGATCATGTTGATCTGCTTTTGCAGATAGACAATCGCCTCGGCTGACAACACTTTGCGAATTTCCGGTTTTTCCATCGACGAACTTGCCGTGAGGATCGCCTCTTCGTGTTCGAGTTCCGGATAGTCGACGATAACGTTGAACATGAATCGGTCGAGTTGCGCTTCAGGAAGCGGATACGTTCCTTCTTGCTCGATCGGGTTCTGCGTCGCGATGACGAAGAACGGTTCGGGAAGTTTGTAGGTCGTTTGGCCGGCAGTCACTTCTCGTTCTTGCATCGCTTGCAACAACGCGGCTTGTGTCTTCGGAGGCGTGCGGTTGATTTCGTCGGCGAGCAGAATGTTGGTGAAGACCGGGCCGTTCACAAAGCGGAATTCGCGGCGGCCCGCTTCATTTTCGTCGAGCACATTCGTGCCGGTGATGTCCGACGGCATGAGGTCCGGAGTGAACTGAATTCGTTTGAATTGCACATCGAGAATCTGTGCGATCGTGCTGACGATGAGCGTCTTGGCCAGTCCCGGCACACCGACCAGCAAACAATGTCCGCCGGTGAAGATCGCCGCGAGGATTTGCTCGATGACCGCTTCTTGACCGACGATGACCTTGTGCAACTCCGTCACCATGAGTTCGCGGCGGCGACGAAACTTTTCCAAAAACTCATCGAAATCACGTTTCTCAGCCAAGGGAGGCTCGCTTTCATCGCGGGTCACGGCGTGTCTGCCGTGCGGTGCTGAAACATTTTTGATCAACCAACAGGTCAATCATTCAAGACAACGACATCACAGATCAAGTTCGGATAACGACTTGGCGTTTATCACGGCTAGCAACAATTCGTTGATACGTTGGCTAGAACGAATTCGCTCGACTTTGCGACGAATATTCACCGGCAATTTCGAGAAACGATTCTCCATGAGGAGCAGCAATGCTTCTAGCTTGCCTTCTTCGCGTCCCTCTTGCCGTCCCTTTTTGATTCCAGCTTTTTCATAGACTGTCACCATTTCTTTAACCTCTCGATAGGTTTCGTCGACTTGGATCAATTGGGTGAACTGGGATTGTTCGCTAGTCGCCAGTGGCATGTAGGTTTCTACGAAATCGACCAGCAAGCTTTGGCGAGCGGAGTCGATACCGGCTCGTAGAATCAAACGGAGGAAGTCCGCTTTCAGTCGTACTCGCTCACGGCGAGTGTATTTCATCTTCGCCATCAGCGCGAAGGCGAGCGGATTATTGGACTTTAGGAAACGCCCGTAGTCCAGTTGGCTCAGCTTGATTAAATGGAAGTCGAACCGAACGCCGCTGCGCGGTGAGAGTTTGAACTCAAAGAAATCCGGGACTGGCTCCGCCCATTCAGCCTCATCGCTGAAGACCGCGATCGGAACGACCGGCAACCCGTGTCGCAAAAACAACTGCGAAAAGTACTCGTACATTCTCCGAGGAAAATCCTGATCTTTGCGTGAGGCTTCAAACTCGAAGTGGACGAGGATAAATCGCTCGCCACCGCTCTTCATTCGGACTTTCGCGACGAGGTCCAGACGTTTTCGCCGACCTCCTCGCACTTCGGTAAAGAGTTCCTCTCGCAGAAACTCGATATGACGAAAATCAATCTGCGCCGCTTCTACCGGACAAAACAGCTCCAGGAATTCGCGAAAGAACGCCTCGACCAGTTGCTTGAAGATGTGATCGTGGTCAATGGCCATCATCAGCACCTTGTCCTGCAACCTCGCTCAGTCGTTTGATCAGAATTGTCGCGTAAGAACCACGTGGAAGGTCGAACGCGAGCGTCAGTTTTTGGCGACCGACATACACCTCGTCCGGTTCGGTTTGATATTCCAACTGGGCCGGAACATAGACTGCCGCTCGGTCCCCTTTCGAGAAGAAACTGTCGCGCGGATATTTGACTCGCATCTCTCGTGGTAGTAGACCGAACTCGGCAAGCACTCGATGCAGGCGATCGTAAAGCGGTCCCGACTGCAACTTCAGTCGGCCAGACGGGAGCGGCAGATCTAGATTGATGAGTTCACGACGCTGTGATTCATCGAGAGCCAAGTAGAATGGTGCGGGACGTTCGCCGAAGTCGACAACGAAAAGCTGCTCTGGGCGGCAAACGTCTTGCAAGGACTCTGCGAGCAGCCGATTCCACACGGCACTTTGAAACGCCGATAGCCACATGCCTCGCAGATCGATTCGCATCAGTGCTAACGCGCGGCGAAAATCCGTCGGGTGATCGCACAAGTAAGTGACGATGCTTCGCCGACTGCACTTTGGTAATGCCGCCTTAAGAGCAATCCAATCGCCCCACTGTTCCCGAATCAATTCTTTTTCGTGTCGATCGTCAGGGCGGTCATGCTCATTCGCTTCGGCCAATCCCAGCCATAATGCTCGTTCGTAATCACCTCGGCACCACGGAGCGGCGATGAATTCACGGGATTCGCCCAGCGAACCGAATCGTTGGTCATCAAAATAATTCGGAACCCCGTCGACTTCGACCTGTTGCAGAGTCCGTTCGGCCCGACGAGCGGCAGCCTCAGTCATGTCTCGCATCACCAGGATGAAGCGGTTCCCGGCGATGTCGGTCGGCTCGAAAGGATGATCGGTGTTGCCGAGGTATTGAAATTCAACGTTCGTTTGGACGAGGTCGCGTCGTGGGCCGTTTCTGATGGTGACGTATTGCTCCGTGACGGCATGCTTATCTTTGAGCCCACCGTAGCTCACTTGAGAACGCGATAAATTCCAACGATGCAATGCCGCATCGATCGCTTCGGGAGTACCGAGCGTTCGCTTAATCAGCCGATAGAGCGCAAACGGTCCTCGACCATTCGGCCAACGATCGGTCAGTTCGACGACTTGAAAATCTTCCGGCAAACATTTGAGCTTCATCAGGTTTCTCATGGGGTGCGGTCAGGTCGGCCGGGGATTATCTTGCCGCACCCCGCGCGTGTCGAATGACTCGACCAAGTGGCGTTGAAATCTCTCCGTGTGGTCAGCGTGTTCCGTGTCCAATCCATCGCTGCGGAATTGAAGGTTATGGGACACGGATAACACGGAGTTCACAGAACAGACATGGCACAAGCTCGCAAACCCAACTTGGCAAAATCAAAACAGCCGCCGCAGGTGGGCGAAATCGAACGTGAATTCGGCGTGCCGATTCCCGGAAAGATTTTGCCTCCCGAACGGTGGGCAAAAACCGCACTGAAGAAACTTCCGCCAGGTCTTTGGGATTGGTCCGAACTGTTCGGCAGGAACGCGCCGATTGTGATCGACATCGGCTGTGGCAACGGGCGTTCAACGTTGAGTTGTGCGATCGCTCGTCCGGAGTTCGACCACTTAGGAATCGACATCCTTCCGGTCGTGATTCGCTATGCTACTCGTCGAGGCAATCAGCGCGGCTTGAGCAACACTCGCTTTGCAGTCATCGGCGGACGCGAATTGCTCGCCGAACACGTTCCGGCAGGATCAGTCACGGAGATTCACATCTATCATCCGCAGCCGTACTACGAAGCATCGAAAATCGATCGTCGCCTTATCACGCCGGAATTTTTGACGCTCGCTCATCGCTCGCTCGCACCGGGTGGAAAACTCTTGTTGCAGACCGACAATCCGAGCTACTGGCGTTATATCAAAAAAATCGTGCCGTTCTTCTTTGACCTGAAAGAGCTCGACGGCCCTTGGCCCGAAACGCCGAAAGGCCGCACACGCCGTGAAATCATCGCCCGCCGACACGGCCTCCCCATCTTCCGAGCAACCGCCCATCGTCGCGACGACCTCAGCGTTGATGATGCCATTCAACTCGCCAACGCGCTCCCGCCACCAACATTCAACGCCGACCGCCGACTGCGCCAGTTGGACGAGATCGAATCGCGGTCGTGAGATGAGTCATCCATCGCCAAACTCTTTCACGAGCCGTGCCGGAGCCGTCAGTCGCCACGCTTCGATGATCAACTCGCGAAGAAGCGACTCATCAAT
>CAIJTL010001032.1 GCA_903823545.1 uncultured Planctomycetaceae bacterium | reverse complement strand
GGTGGTCGGAACATGCAGGAACCTGCCCGTTACCGAGCGTTCGTCGTGCGCGACCTCCGTCGGTGTTCCTTGCGAAACGACTTGTCCACCGTCGGCTCCGGCACCGGGGCCAAGGTCGATCAAATAGTCGGCTCGCCTCATCACGTCGGGATCGTGTTCGACGACGATGACGGTATTGCCTTGATCGCGCAAATCGAACAGCGTTCTGGTCATCGCCGCCGTGTCTTTGGAATGCAGCCCGACCGTCGGTTCGTCGAGGACATAACACGCTCCGACGATTCCTGAGCCGAGACATGCGGCAAGTCGGGCTCGTTGAAATTCGCCACCAGAGAGTGTTCGTGTTGGTCGATCGAGCGAGAGATAGTCCGCGCCGACTCGAATCAAAAAATCCAACCGACTCTGCAACGGCGGGAGCGTGCGTTCGAGAACGCGTTGCGTCGCCTCGCTGAGCGTATTGCCGTCGGTTGAACCCCATTGTCGCACGGTCTCGGCAGCTTCGCAGACAGTTTGTGACAAGAACCTCGGCAAAGTCTGTTCGCGAAACGAAACGTGCCGAGCGAATTCGTTCACTCGCGAACCGACGCAATCAGGACATAGCTGCTGTCGTTCGCTTTGACGAGCGGCGATCGTTTCGTGATCTCCCTCGTCGGCTCCGACAACGACACCCAAACCGCGACAAGCCAAACACGCACCGTGCGGGCTGTTGAAGCTCAACGAGCGCGGCTCGAGTTCAACAAAACTGACTCCGCAATCGGCACAGGCAAAGCGGCTGCTGTAGGCGTGATCTACCCAATCATTGCCCGACTGCACGCACAGCACACACGTGCCATTGCCATGCTTCAATGCCAACTCAACCGACTCGCGCAAGCGAGTTTCCAATCCTTCTTTCACCACAATGCGATCGACGATTGCTTCAATCGTGTGGCTCTTCCCCTTTGCCAATGTCGGCGGTTGAGCCGCTTCGAGCAGTTCACCATTCACTCGAATGCGGACGAAGCCGGACTTCGCGATTAACTCAAAGACATCGCGATGCGCCCCTTTGCGCCCTCGCACGAGCGGCGCCAAGATCATCACCTTGCGACCGGATTCCCACGACAAAATCTGTTCGACGATTTCCTGCGACGTGCGAGCCGACAACGGTGCTGCACACTTCGGACAATGCGCCTGTCCGCATCGAGCAAACAACAAACGCAAGTAATCCGAAATCTCTGTCGTCGTCGCCAATGTGCTTCGCAACGATGCCGAACCCGCTGACTGGCCGACACTGATGGTTGGCGGCAACCCGTCGATCACGTCAACGTCAGGCCGTTGCCACGTCCCAACTCGCGATCGTGTCTCCGCCGCCAAGCTTTCGAGATATCGTCGCTGACTCTCTGCATGAATCGTGTCAAATGCGAGCGAACTCTTCCCACTGCCGCTCACTCCCGTAATGACCGTCAGTTTCTGCCTCGGAATATCAACATCGACGCTCTTTAAGTTATGCACACGCGCCGCACGTACGCGAATGAAACCAGCGTCAGAAACAGAGTTGTTGGGTTCGTGCTGCATATGTTGAAGGCGTTTCTCAAATTGATGATTAGCTTAACGCAGGTCGGCAACTGGCATTGTTGGCACTCTACGAAAGCTGGCGAATACAGCGAAATGCCAATTCGGCGAACCGGGAATTCCGTCAAACTTTGACACGACGATCCGCCGATGACGAAGGCTGAGTTCATCCATCAAACTTAGCTTTCTTGTGTGGTGTCGAGTGCGGACGCTTTCCTCAATTCGCCAAACTGCCTGGCTCACGCTGAGCCTCAGCATGCTCATCCTGTGCGGCAATGGTTGCACACGCGCGTGGTGGCGAAAGCAAGCGGACTGTGAAGTTCAGGAAGCTGTTGCAGAGAAGAACGGTTACTTCGATCGAGGTGATCTAACACCAGATGCGGATTCGCGTCTGTTTGACCCCTTTGATCCTGATTGCACACCGCTTCCTCCCGACGATTCGACATCGCATCAATTGATGCACAACGTCGACGGTCACAGAGGTTGGTCGCACTGGCATGACAACGGCGACGCGCCGAGTGTTGATGCTGGCACGTGGCAATCATCTTTACCGCGCGATGCGAACGGGAACGTTGTGCTCAATCTTGCCGACTCAGTTCGCGTCGCAAGGAAGAACTCGCGAGAGTACCAGACGGAATTGGAAGACCTTTATCTCTCCGCGCTCGATGTGACATTCGAGCGATTTCGATTCAACACTCAGTTCTTCGCCACGAATACGACCGCGGCCAGATTTTCAGGACAAGACCTCACTTCCGGAGCGGCGAAGAGTTCATTGGAGACAGAGACGAATCCGAACTTAAGGAAACTCACGGCAACGGGTGGCGAGTTCGTAGCTGGCATCGCGAATTCGTTGGTGTGGCAGTTCTCTGGCAACGATGTGGAGATGGTAGGCTCAAAGTTCAACTTTACTTTGATGCAACCGCTTTTGCAGTACGCGGGAAGAGCTCGAGTTCTCGAGCAACTCACGCAGTCGGAACGTACTCTGTTGGCCGACGTGCGACAAATGGAGCAGTATCGGCGCGGCTTCTATGTGCAAGTAATTGCCGGGCGAAACCCCGGTGATGGCCCAATCCGATCGGGGCCAGTCGGTCAAAATGGACTTGGTGTTTTGGCCGGCTTGCCGAGTGGTCGCGCCGGAGCAGCTCCCGTCAATGGATTCCTCGGCGTACTGCAAGAGCAACAATTGATTCGCAATCGCGAAGCTAACCTCGCGGCATTGCGAGACAGCGTGACACAGTTAGATGAAGTCTTCGTCGCAGGACGTCTGCCGAACCGCTTGCAAGTCGATCAGACTCGGCAAGCGTACTACAACGCTCAGAGCAATCTGCTGACTTCAAAAGCAGGTTATGCGAGTCGCCTAGATGCCTTCAAAATCAACCTGGGTCTGCCGCCAAGCGTGCCAATAAAAGTCACCGATCCATTGATTGATCGCTTCAATTTAATCACGCCGGAACTGACGAACTTGTTGCAAGAAGTCAATGACATCCTCGATCCGCTACGTGCGGAATCGAAGCCAGTTGAGAACATCGGCTTACCAGACCGGCATCGCGAGTTGCTCAGTTGTGAAAGCAGAATCGGAAGTCAAATGCAGGCGACACGAGTCGCACTCGACCAATTACAAAAGCAATGGCCGGAACGCGCCGCTCGGTTGAAAGAGCTTCGAGATCAGTTGGCGTTTTATAAATACGATGTCGCTCCAGAAATCTTTGATGAGGCGCAGATTCGGCGTCGGCTCGATCAGCATGAAACTCGCGTGAAGGCAAATCAGGAGAGCTTCGACAAAGTCATGTCCGCAATTCGAGCAGTGGATGCTGACTTGATGCGGGACGATCCAGAACAAAGCCGTACATCATTACGCCGCGCCACGACGGAATTGTCGGGCGTATTGCTCGATGCAATGTTGACTCAGGCATCGGTGCAACTGGAGGGGATTGAGTTGGTCCCCGTTGAGATCAGTGAATCACAAGCCGTCGAAACGGCTCGCAATCATCGGCTCGACTGGATGAATGCTCGTGCAAATCTGGTCGATGCATGGCGAAAGATTGAGTTCACCGGAAACGCGTTGCAAAGCGGATTGGATGTGATCATCAAAGGTGAGATGGGAACTCGCGGTGACAATCCCGTCGCGTTCACTCCGGACAAAGGCCGCTTGGAGATGGGTTTCCAGTTCGATACGCCGATCACTCGGTTGGCTGAGCGGAATCATTATCGCGAAGCTCAAATCACCTATCAGCGAGCACGTCGCAGCTACATGCTGTTTGAAGACAGCGTCAGTCAGAGTCTCCGCAATACGTTGCGAATCATTGACCTGAGCCAGGTGAATTTCGAACTGCGTCGCGCGGCGGTCTTGGTTGCGATCTCGCAAGTGACGCAATCCCGTTTGCGTTTGATTGAACCGCTGCGTCCCGGGGCACTAGCGGTCGCTTCGCCAACGGCCGCTCGTGACTTGGTCTCAGCATTGAATGACCTACTTGATGCGCAAAACGATGTTCTCAACGCCTGGGTCAGTTTTGAGGTGCTCCGCGTGCTGCTCGATTTTGAAATGGGAACGATGCAGCTCAATCAAGAAGGCTTGTGGATCGACCCAGGGCCGCTGGTGGTGAAAGTGGGAAACACGACCGGCGAAAGCCGTGAGCAAAATTTACCTCCGCTGCCGCAATAAATTGGCGACAGACGATTCTGCAATTTGATTAGTTCTTTCTGAAACCCTGACAAAAAGATGCAGGACAAACGGATGAACTGCAAGATGTTAGGCTGCATGGCTCAAAAAGAAGGTTGTGCGACGTCTACGACCGGCAAAACCGGACTGTCAATCGGCCGCAGAGTTGCATTCGCAGGGCTGACAGACAGTTGCGGCTGAAGTATCCTCCGCCGCCGATGACGATATTCATAAGGCGGCCCTGATCGGTCGCTGCTATGATCTGCCTCCGACGGCTCGCATGAAGCGGGCTCCCACCAAACCTTGCCGGCTCCCGCCGGTCATGCCAAGTCAAAAAACATGAGACGCCTTCCAGCCGAATCGAGCCCAACGGTTCGTCCCGACCGGGTCATGTCGAGTACCGCAAACTGCGGGCGGCTACTTGGTCCACGATTCGTGATTAACGACACATTGCTGAATCATCGCCATCGCGGCGGCTGGTCCGCCTGGGCCACCGTAATCGCATTGGTTGGAATCACTGCTCCACTGGCCGCTGCCTGGAAAATCCTGCCGGACTATTTCAGTAGCGAATCGGCCCCAAATGTTTTGACGGCAGAAGTGACACAGGGACCGTTTATCAACCGTGTTCTCGAACAAGGCGAAATTGAAAGTTCGAGTAGCGTCGAAGTCCGCTGCGAAGTTCGCTCGCGAAATTCGGCTGGCACGAACATTTTGGAGATCGTGCCGGAAGGAACTCGCGTTAAGGAAGGGGACTTCCTCGTGCGACTCGATGATTCCGCATTGAAGACAGAACTCACTCAGCAGCAGATCACGTGCAGTGGAAGCGAGTCTCAGGCAATCGAAGCGGAAGCCGCACTGAGTAACGCCCAGTTAGCATTGAGCGAATACGAGCAAGGAACGTTTCGTGAGCAGGAAGAAACACTGGAAGGTGCGTTGAAAGTCGCTAACGAAAACATGCGCCGCGCCGAAGAATATCTCACTTTCAGCCGCAAACTGGCGGAACGTGGTTATGTTTCTGACGTGCAAATCGAAGCCGACAAGTTCGCAGTCGAGAAGGCAGAGAAAGAGCTCGATGTTTCTCAGACCAAGCTCGATGTGCTGCGCAATTTCACGAAAAAGAAAATGCTCACGCAGTTAAAAGCGGACATTCAAACGAGTCGCGCGAAGTTAGATGCCAAACAGAAAACTTGGCAGCTCGACAAACAACGCTTGAAAGAAATCGAAGAGCAGATCGTCAAGTGCGTCATTCATGCTCCGACAGCCGGACAAGTTGTGTATGCGAATGACGCGAATCGCGGCCGGACGAACGGCGAAATGTTGATCGCGGAAGGAACGCCAGTCCGCGAACGACAGTTGCTCATTCGTCTGCCAGATCCAAACAAGATGCGAGTACTCGCGAAAGTTCATGAATC
>CAIJTL010001031.1 GCA_903823545.1 uncultured Planctomycetaceae bacterium | reverse complement strand
TGTTCGATCATCGACTTGAGCAGCACCGTGCTGTCGCCGGGAGCGCCGCCGTAAACCGAATCGCCAGTGTCCGACAGAATGATCAAACCACGCTCTGCTGCATCCGCTTGTCGCACGGCTTCGTTGGGGGCGACTCGCTCTGATGACCAAAAGTGATCGCGCAAGCTCCACGCCTTGTTCGCCATTTCTGCCGCGAGCGATTGAGCCAATAGCGGGTCGTTATCGGTGTGAACGACGACGGCCCAACCTCCCTCGGCGACATCCAACCACGGTTGCATCGGAGCGGGTGAGACATCCAGCACTCCGTCGCGATGCTCCATTTCTCTCGCCAAATCGAACCATGCTTTCATCGGGCCAGCCGATGTGAGGAACTGGTCCTGCGGAGTGACCATTGGGATCTTCTGCCAACCGATGACCGGCCGGATTTCGCCGCGCAACATCCGAAACAAAATCCGCCCCGCTTTGCGACCTGTTGCGGGAGGATCGTGCGGCTGAGTTTCGTGTCCGATCAGAGCATTCGACAGATTGACCATGCGCTGCGTGATGTTGGCGTGATGATCGAACGCGACGACAACGGGGATCTCATTGCCCACGATCTGACGCACTGCCTGCAACACATGCCCCTCGACGTCATCCTCTTTCTCGGACGCTGCCGCACCATGCAACGAAAGAAAGACCGCATCCAAGGGCAAGGACTGTTTGAGTCCAGCGACCAATCGTTCGGTGAAGAAGTCGAGCGTCTCGGCAGTGATTGTCCCGCCTGCTCCCCCCCAAGCTCGAATGATTGGCAACAACGTGACTGGCTCAGACTGCTCCGCGACAACATCTAAGAAGCCACCAATCGGTCCCACGCCACGCATGCGTTCGAGGATTTCGTCGCCGAAGTATAGACCGGTTTCTTCAAAGTCTGACCGATCGGCGATCATCGGGCTGAACGAGTCCGTTTCCTGGGCCACTTCCGCAACAGCGATTCGCATCGACAAAACTCCGGTTAATTGGTCTTTGATCTCGACCGCTTTTCAAACGGCCAAACTCTGCTCTTTTTCTAGCCGTTCTGAATGGCTGACAAAAATAGCGCACCTGCTCATTTCTCAACAGGACGCTTTTGCGTGTTTCCTTTTTCTTTCTCTGCTGCTTCATACAGACGAGCGATCTCCACCAAAAGCGGTTCGATGAGCGACAGATATTCGGCTTCAGGAATCGCACCTTTTCGGAGACGCAACGCTGCAAGCTCGCGTTCGAGTTCATCGCGGCGAGTGCGTGCTGCGACGGTAAGCTGTTCTTCGCGAGGGCTACGAACGAGATGCCAGCGAGCGGCATTTTGGCCATCAACAGGCGATCCACTTTTGGCGGACTTCGTGGCTCGGACTCCCTGAAACCAATCGGCAGGCGTTCCGAGCTTATCGCCGTTGTCATCCAGCAGTGCGTGCTCGGTCTGCAATCGACCATCGTGTTTGTAGAACTCTGCGACTCGCGATGAAGCCAGCAAGTAGGCTTCGAGCAACGAGGTCTGCTCATCCTTATCAAGATCTGCTTGCAGATCTGCGATGGCCGAAGAAAGGTAATCGCCGAATCGAGAAAAATTCAGTTCGTGCCCGCTTTTCGTTGCGGTGATAACAACTCGATTCGGCGCTGAAAGGTCATTTAAGAATGGCCCGCTGCAACTGGTGCAATTG
>CAIJTL010001030.1 GCA_903823545.1 uncultured Planctomycetaceae bacterium | reverse complement strand
GTTCCTCGAAGGAGCCGCGTTACAATGCGGCATCTGCACACCGGGCTTCATCATGTCGAGCAAAGCGCTGCTCGCTCAGAACCCAAAGCCAACCGAAGACGAAATCCGATTCTTCCTCGCCGGCAATCTCTGTCGCTGTACCGGCTACGACAAAATCGTGCGAGCCGTCCAAGACGCCTCCCAACAGTGGCAGGACCAATACATGAAGACCTGCCACGAAAAGGGTTGCCATTAACCTTTAATGGCGAGTCAAGGAACGAGACTCGCCACGTCTGCGAAATTCATTCTCGATCTCATTGGCGGGTCTCGTTCCTCGACCCATCCTACGATCTGAAGGAAATCCACATGGCCACAGCCACGAAATACAAAGTCATCGGCACTCGTCCAATTCGTCATGACGGCGTTGATAAAGTCACCGGCCGTGCTCGATACGGAGCTGACACGAAGATCCAAGGGATGCTGTACGCGGCGATGCTGCGTAGCCCACACGCTCACGCGAAGATTAAGTCGATCGACGTCTCCAAGGCGAAGGCGTTACCGGGAGTACGGGCGATTGTGACCTCGGCGGACTTGCCAGATCCGGGGAATCGGATTGCTCAATTGGGCGAGGGTGCCGTTTGCATGTCGCATCTGTCGCAGAATGTTTTGGCTCGCGACAAAGTCCTTTACAAAGGTCACGCGATTGCCGCTGTTGCGGCTGACAACATTCACATCGCTGAGGAAGCAGTGAAGCTGATTGCCGTCGAATACGAAGTGCTACCAGCGCTGCTCGATGTCCGAAAGGCGATGGAACCGACTGCAATCGTGCTCAACAGCGATGTCCGCCTCGAAGAAGCCGGAGCGGGTACGATCGGCGACACACCGACCAACGTGGCAAAGCATTATCACTTTGAGAAGGGGAACCTCGCCGACGGCTTTGCGAAAGCGAAAGTCATCGTCGAGCGAGAATTCACCACTGGCACCGTTCACCAAGGCTACATCGAGCCTCACGCCGCGACCGCCGTTTGGAATGCTGACGGACGCATTACCGTTTGGTGCTGCACTCAGGGAACGTTTACGGTTCGCCAACAATGCGCGGAGTTGCTCGGCGTTCCACTGGGAAGCATCAAGGTCGTACCGACGGAAATCGGAGGCGGTTTCGGTGGAAAGATTTCCGTGTACCTGGAACCGGTTGCGTGCGCTTTGGCGAAGAAAAGCGGCAAACCGGTGAAGGTGGTCATGGATCGAGCCAGCGTGCTGGAGGCGACCGGACCAACACCCGCTTCTTACATGAAGATCAAGATGGGCGTTGATGGCGAGGGCAAGATCACTGCCGCCCAAGCCTATATGGCCTTCGATGCCGGAGCATTTCCGGGATCGCCAATCGGCATGGCCGCGATGTGCGTCTTTGCCTGCTACGACATTCCGAACGGTGCCGTCGACGGGTACGACGTCTGCGTGAATAAGCCGCGATCAAACGCTTATCGCGCACCCGGAGCGACCATCGGCGCGTTCGGTACCGAAACAATCATTGATGAGATTTGCGACAAGCTTGGTCTCGACCCGCTGGAGTTCCGCTTGAAGAACGCCGCGAAGGAAGGGACTCGCCGAGTCGATGGCCCAGTCTTTCCTCGCATCGGCATGTGGGAGACAACAGACGCATTGAAGAAGGGATGCCATTACACATCGCCGCTACCCGCACCGAAGGCTGGCGGCAAAATTGGTCGCGGTGTTGCTTCGGGCTTCTGGTTCAATTGCGGTTTGAAGAGTTCAGCGACCGCTACCGTCAACACCGATGGCAGTGTCTCGCTCGTCGAAGGTTCAACGGATATCGGTGGGTCGCGAGCCAGTCTCGCCATGCAACTTGCTGAAACGCTCGGCCTCACTGCAACCGATATCAATCCGAGCGTCGTCGACACTGACAGTGTCGGATACACGGACGTCACCGGCGGCAGCCGAGTCACCTTTGCGACCGGCATCGCCTGCCACGAAGCGGGACTCGACATCAAACGCCAAATGATTCAACGCGCTGCCGTTCTGTGGGATGTTGATCCTGCGAAAGTCACTTACTGCGTTGATACAGCAACTCTCAACGGTCCCGACGGCAAGTCGATCAAATTTAAGGCACTCGCCGAACAGGTCAATCACTGCGGCGGCCCCGTCATCGGCCGAGGTTTTTCCAGCGAAGCCAATCAAGGGGGAGCTTTCGGCACTCACTGCGTCGATGTCGAAGTTGATCCGGATACCGGCAAGACTCAAATCTTGCGATACACGATCGCGCAAGATTGCGGCACGGCGATCCATCCGAGCTATGTCGAAGGCCAATTACAGGGCGGTGCCGTGCAGGGCATCGGCTGGGCACTCAATGAAGAATACTTCTATGACGACAAGGGCGTGATGCGCAATTCGAGCTATCTCGATTACCGCATCCCAACTTGCTACGACGTCCCGATGATCGAGACTTTGATCGTCGAAGTCCCAGACCCCGAACACCCATTCGGCGTCCGAGGCGTTGGCGAAGTCCCCATCGTCCCACCACCAGCAGCTATCGCCAACGCCATCGCCAACGCCACGGGCGTCCGCATGGAGAAATTGCCGATGTCGCCGCCGAACTTGCTGAAAGAAATCTTGGCGATGAAGTGAGGCAACTTGATTTTGGAAGAACTCCGATGCATGTTCGTCACGAAATCTTTCGCGGTAAATGGTGTACTTGGGGGGCGTTGTTTGAGGACGCGGCGGCTTTTGCGAGCCGATTGCCTCCGAAGCGATTGATCTCGATTGCCCATTCCAATGATCATGGCGATGGCGTGGTGACTGTGTGGTATTGGAACTCTGAACCAAGTGCTGAAACTGGCCGGGACGTTAAGAAGCAAATGGAAATTGAGTAATGGAGACTCGCCGATGACTGCCGTTGCCAGTCGCAGCCGAACAGTTCGACCTCGAATGCTTGGTCTCGCCGATCAAGGAACTCGGGTCTCCCACGCTGAGTTCGCGCGCGCAAAGTTTGAAGAGCCGTGGCGATATGAACGTGTCATGGGGAGGTTGGTTGTCATGCCGCCAAGTGGAGACGCTCACGTTGGTTCGACCGAACCGATCCGGGATTATCTGGGGGCCTACAAGCTCAGCCATTCAGACATCTTGGAGATGGTCGTGTCAGAAGCGTGGTTCTTCATCGACGAAGAAACAGACCGCATTGCCGACATCGGGGTTTATCTCGTTTCGCCCGGAGCGAAGAAACCGATCCCGAAACGAATCCCTGACTGGGTCTGCGAGATCGTCAGCGCCGGCAGCGAAGAGCGCGACTACATCGCCAAGCGTCACGAATACGAACAGGCTGGCGTCCGCGAATACGTGATCTTCGACCGCGCTCAACACCGAGCGACCGTACTCCGCCGCGTTCGCGGGCGCTTCCAAGAAACACAACTCCGGCCATCCGACACTTATCACACGCCGCTGCTTCTAGGCTTGGCGATTCCGTTACAAGCCATCATCGGTTGAATCCACGCAATCACAGAGCGGCATTTCGTAGTGGCTGTGAAACGCTCAGGGGCCAGGTCATGTCACAACGCGGAAGTGCGATGTCTCGTCGGAACTTGTTGACCTCGGCCGCAATGGCGGCTGGGTTGGGGATGCTCAGCGAGGCTGTGGCTCAGGAGAATAATCCTGCGGCGAACGTTGTTGATCGCGGGGCGAACTTGAAGATCAAGTCGCTGCGCGGGTTTCGAGTCGGTACGAAAGCGTACCTCAAGATCGAGACGCAACACGGCATCACCGGCTGGGGCGAGGTGACGGGACTCGACCCCAACGTCGCGGTCGCGTTGGCTCACTCGCTGTTTGAGTTGCTCGATGGTGAGAACCCAACGCGGATCGAGCATCTCTGGCAGAAACTGTATCGAGCTCATCGCGACATGCGCGGCGGGCCGTTCATGACGCATGTGATCTCGGCCATTGATATGGCGTTGTGGGACATCACCGGCAAGACGTGGGACGTGCCTGTTTATCGTTTGCTCGGCGGACCGACGCGAGACAAGGTCCGCATGTATCCACACGCGAAGGCTCAGAAGGCCGGAACCGGCGGACCGCATCCGTATTCCGGCAATCCGCCTGATATCGAAAACCTCGTGAAGTACATCAAGGATACTCGTGAGCGAGTCGGCAAAGATGGCACTGTGATGTTCGATGCTCACTGCGCGATCCCACCCGCGATGCTGATTCAGCTCGCGAACGCCATCGAGCCATACGACCTATTGTTCCTCGAAGAGGTCGCCGTTCCCGGCAACATCGAAGTCTTCAAGCGACTGAAGCAGCACATCAAAATCCCGATGGCGACCGGCGAGCGCGACCGCACGATCTGGGAGATGCTGCCGTACCTCCACGAGCGTTGCATCGACATCCTGCAACCTGACTGCGGCCACACCGGCGGCATCACGCAGATGAAAAAGATCGCGACGCTCGCCGAGGCGTACTTCGTCCCGCTGGCCCCGCACTGCACGATGAGCGAACTCGGCCTCTCCGCCAGCATCCACGCGGCATTCGCGGTCCCGTTTCTACTGATCCACGAAGGCTACCTCGACGGCCACATCATGCCGGCCGGAGTCGCTCGTAAAAGTTGGGACCAAGACAAAGACGGCTACGCCAGCCTACCTCAAGGCCCCGGCCTCGGCGTGACCGTCGATGAGTCCATGTTCGAGAAGGTCAATGCCGACCCCAAGCGAATCTTCAAATGGCCGACACCGATACTGCCTGATGGAGCTGTGCGGGATTATTGAGTTGCTAAACCGGTTTCAGACTCGTCAACGAGGTCAAAGTCCGGACCAAGCTGCTCACGTAATTCAGCCAAAAAAATTTGAGCTTCATTGTTGAAACGCCTTAGTTCCTCTGCGTCCCACGGAGAAGGGTCCGGAGGGTAATTCCAGTCGAGACTTGTGTCGTACCAAGAGCACAAGTGCATCGCCCGTCTCCAGGTGTTCTCTGGCAGGGACAATTCGCGTGGCTCAACCGCGTAGCCAAACAGTCTCTTGGCATCTTCATTATCCGCCCACAGGCAGATACCTGCACCAGGATCAAAGAAATATCGGAGTCGGTACTTGGCCATCGCAGAACCTAAGGCTGTAACGCTTCAGTTTCTATTTCCACGCACGAGCACATTGCTCGGCTTCTCTTTTTGCCTTCGTGCCTTTGTGGTTGAAAACATTAGAACCACAAAGGCACGAAGACACAAAGAGGAAAGCATTCATCGACGGGCCGTGTCGGAAACACCGCGACATCTTTCGCAATCTGGCTGAGTAGGCTGCGTGCGACCGAAGCTACATCAACTGGTACTCTGGCATTTGCATGATGAACTGAGCCAACGAGCGGCGGCGGGAGTCGCTGTCGCCGGTTTGGCTTTGTGAGTATTGCTGAAGTTCGGCAACGGCTTCGGGGCTGAGATCGCGTGCGAGGAGCAGTTCGACGAAGGATCTCACATCGTCATCGATACTCGTTCCGGCGAATGATGCTGTGCCGAGTTGATTGGACTTGAGCAGCGCGGTTGCAAAGTTCGCTCGTTGGATGAGCGTCGTGGAGCTGATCCACAAGCGACCGCCGTCCCAGCCTTTGACTGTGGGAGGTTCAAAGAGATCTTGTCCAAGTTCTGCAGATAGCCGGGCGACATTTTGGAGATTGGGCTTGGCTTTGAGCTGTCGGATGGCTCCGAGCAGTAACTCAACCGGAGACTTGATGAGCGACTGCCGTGCTTCCGTACCGAAAAACAACCGAGAGGAGAATAGCTCGCGAAGAATCGGACTCCATTCAAAATTGTGGTGCCGAATGCGAGCGGCCAGTGCTGCAATGTGTTCTTTCGGAGGAGATTGTTCGACGAACTGACGCAACAGCTTGAACGCTAAGAATCGAGGACACGCTGCGTGCTCCAAACAGAGTTCGACAACCTCACCACCATCGAAGTTGCCTCGCTTGCCGAAAACTTCTTTCTCAGCGGTGTCGTGTTGAATCGTGTTGAACCAAAACTCGCCGTTGCGAACATGCCAGCCGGTGAAAGCTCGCGCGGCTTCTTGAATGTCATGTTCCGAGTAATTGCCAACGCCGAGACTGAAGAGTTCCATCACCTCACGGGCGAAGTTTTCGTTCGGATGCCGCTTGCGATTCGAGTTGCTGTCGAGCCAGACCAACATCGCCACATCTTTCGCGATGCCATGCAACACGCGCAGAAAGCTGCCGAGCGATTCGCGCCGCAACAAGTCGTTTTGAGCGGACATCAGCGGAACAGAATCAACTTTCGCATTCGATGTCGCAAAGTGATTGTGCCACAGCAACGTCAGCTTCTCGACAAGCGGATTCGCGGACGAAGTCATCCGATGTAACCACCAGACCTTCAAATCCAGAATTGCACCGCTATCAAACGCTGCTTGCCGCAGCAGGGAATCGGCCTTCGCGAACTCCTCAGTTTCCAGTTGAGGTGTCAGCAGCCGATCAAGCGTCTTGTCGAGACCAATGGTTGCCGCGGCATTGATCTCTTCAGCACTCGCACCGAAACCGGTTCGCCATAATAAGTGAGTCGCCTCACGTCGCGACCACGGCGTGTCAGTTCGTTGCATCAATTCGCTATTTTCGTTCGGCATGAAATAGGCTCCCGGTCGAGTGGCAGACGGAACCAATACCCGATCGACGACGCGAAAGTTTCGCAGTCTGGCGAACAGCCAAATATCTAAGAACATCCACTTGGGGAGTTGATCTGCTCGAGCCAAATCATCGGCATTGACTACTTCGCAGTAGCGGTCGTCAGATATTTGTCGACGTCGTTGCACACGATGACGCCATAATTCACGGCTCCGAGCCAGCCGGACATAATGATGCCGACACTTCCTGCATGGAACAGGCCGCCAATCTGTTGAGGCAACTCTTTGCTGACTTTGAGCCCCTCGAACTTCGTACCAAACGAGGCACCGTTCCAGTGTCGCGTGTAATGCTGGAACGTTTTCGGGGTCGACGCCTCAATGTGATCGACCTTTTCGTGAATATCGGGGATGTATCGCTGGAGGCAATTCAGCGTGGAATCGCAAAGTTCCTTCTTTTGGACTTCGTAGTCTTCGTCCGACAACGAGGCCCAATCTTTGAAGTTTGCATTCGTGGACGAGACCACGACAAAGCGATCACTGCCCGGACGAGTTGACGGATAATAAAAGGAAAACGTGCGGCTACTCACATGCTTGCTCAGCATTGCGTCGATGTCGAAACCTTGGTGCTCCGAGTGAAACAACAAGTCGCCACAGTAGTCGAATCCAACACCTGGCTTCAGCGCGATGTAGACTTGGCAACTGCTGTTGTTGAGCCTGACGGCTTTCGCCTCTTCGACAAATGCTTTGTCGAAGTTCTGCTCGCCAACCAATTCAAGGATTGTTGATTTGAGGTTCGCATTCGAAATCACCGTTCGGCAGCCAATTCGCTGGCCGTTGACGATGACGCCGGTCACTCGTCGGTTCGCGTCGACTTCAATTTTTTCGACGAGCGTCCGGATGCGGATATCGACTCCGTTCTTTTCCAACTCATCCCGCATTTGCGTCACGAGCTTGTCGGTCCCCCCCTCAAAGGTGAAGACTCCCTTGCTCATGAAGTTCGAAAAGACGATGCCGTAGGTGATCGCGGGATCTTCCAGCGTACTGCCGTTCGCGTACGTGATTGGCTCCATCAGCAAACGGACAACATCGCTGCGTCCAGGAAAGAATTCCTCGAACAATTCGCGGGTCGTTTTCCCCTGATCATCGAAGAAATTCATCCCGCGAGCCGTGTCAAAAAAACGCTGCACAGTCGTCGGTTCGACACGAAACTTTTCGATCAACAGTCGGGTGAAGTCTTCTCGATTGAACGTCGTCTCCAAAGAAAACTGCGGATTTTCGAATCGAACTCCCTTCAACTGCACAATGCTGTCGGCAATTTCCTGTGTCCAGTACTTGCGGCATGACTTAATCATGCCCATTGGAAACCCATGCAGTGAGATATCAAAAATATGGCCACCGGCACGCTTAAACCACGTTGCCATGCCGCCAAGTTGATAGTGATGCTCAAGCAGCAGGACCGAATAGCCCGCTCTCGCGAGAATATTTGCCGACGTGAGACCGGCTAATCCGCTGCCAATCACAACGACGTCGTAGTCGCTCTTCGCACCCTTCAGAAAATCTTTCGCCATCGCTATCCGCTCGTTGTACCAAGGCTCTCAAACCACACTGACTCGACACTCAATCTAGAGTCTTGCAACTATCCCTCGCTTGCGCGAAGGCTAGGCTGCAACCATAAAATTCGCGGGCAGCGCGAGGGGCGGCAGTGTAGGGCTGACTTTGTGGGTTTACCAACGAATAAGCCCAGCATCACAGGATGCTGGGCTTGTAAATCCTCACGCACTCGAAGGCCAAATTATCGCATGACCGAACACCAATAAGGCCGACCGTCGAGAATCATATAACCGAAACCGACTTCGGTTCCGCTCAGCATGTTGGAATGGTGCGCGGGCGACCAAATCCAACCGTTTGTCGCATCTTCAGGTGTAGAAACTCCCCAGAAGATGTTTTCCATGTAGGGGAGCCCACTGTGCTGAAACCAACCAGTTTCGGCCATCCAGACGGCGTGCTTTTGAGCGGCTAAGCACATTTCAGGATTTAGCTTCGATGGAGCTAATCCATTTCGGGCGCGCTCTTGATTGTGTAATTCCAAAAGCTTTTGAATCGTCGGGTGTTCGACCAACCAATCCAAGTTTTTAGAATTCTTCTCGATCCGATTCATCATCTCCGCAGAAGGAGCGGGTGCTGTCACAATCGAACTGACAGCCAGGGCCAAACCTAGAACCAACGATTTCCGATTCAATCTCATCGCCATACCTCCCTTGAAACCAGACAATCTACGCAGACTTTAACGATTGACCCACTTCTGCAAGGGGGGCGATCTTTGCGGACGATGCTGCCGAGTTCAAGAGTCCGGACCAATCTCGAAGAGGCTGTCATGCGCCTGTCCATTGTGATTCCGACGCTGAACGAATCCGCTCGAATCGAGCGGAGCATCCTACATGCATTGGACTTACGGCCAACAGAAGTGATTGTTGCGGACGGCGGAAGCAGTGATGGAACCACTGAACTTGCCAGGGCTGCGGGAGCGGTCGTGATCAACAGCGAGCGAGGTCGCGGCCACCAACTCAACGCCGGAGCGCGAGATTCACAGGGTGACGTCTTGCTGTTCCTTCACGCAGATTGTTGGCTTGAACCAGACGCGCGAAGCCAAATCGAAGCGACATTGCACGACCAGCGCGTCGTTGGCGGGGCTTTCCGGCAGCAAATCGACGACGACCGAACAGTTTTCCGATGGTTGGAATGGGGAAACGCAGCACGAGTCCGCTGGCGAAACCTTCCCTATGGCGACCAGGGGATTTTTTTACGGCGAAAAACCTTTGAATTGCTGGGAGGATTCGAGAGCGTCAGACTGATGGAGGACGTCCTGTTAATGCAAAAGCTGCGTCGAAACCAACATCGAATTGAGCTTTTGCCAGGGCCGATACACGTTGACCCCCGTCGTTGGCTCGCGAATGGAGTCGTCCGGCAGACGCTCAAAAACTGGACTCTACTTGCAGGCCTACGATTGGGAATCACTCCTAACCGCTTGGCTCAGTTTTATGAATAGCCAAGTTCGAGTCCGCTTACGGCCTTGGGTTTCTGTATTCACGTTGTCCACATAGCATTCAACAAAGTATTGCGGACTTCGGTCACTCAACCATTGGAAATGCCAGATGAGCCCAGCAAAACCAGTTAGTAATGAAATACTTTTGGAGCAATTGCGTTGGCGATACGCCGTCAAGAAATTTGATCCACTGCGGAAAATCCCGGCGGATGATTGGCAGACACTGGAGCAGGCGCTGGTACTCACGCCGTCTTCGTTTGGTTTGCAGCCGTGGAAATTCATCGTCATTACCGACCAAACCACGAAAGAGAAGCTCGTTCCAATGTCTTGGAATCAACGCCAGGTGGCCGATGCGTCGCACGTCGTGGTCTACGCCGTGCGAAAGCCGCTGACAGAATCCGACGTAGATCGCTTTGTTGCAATTACTGCAGAAATTCGAGGTGTTTCAGTCGAATCGCTAGGTGGGTTCAAAAAGATGATGATGGGCTCGTTGGTCCCGCCACCGCCGGGATTTGACATCAACCATTGGGCCACGCTTCAAGCCTATATTGCGCTCGGTAACTTCATGACGTCAGCAGCCATGCTCGGTATCGACACCTGCCCGATGGAAGGAATCGTTCCCGCCAAGTACGACGAACTACTTGGATTGACTCAAGAAGGATTTGGGACTGCTGTCGTTTGCGTCGCAGGCTACCGAGCGGCTGACGACAAGTATGCGTCATTGCCCAAAGTACGTTTTCCTGCGACAGAAGTCGTGCGGCACATTTCGTAGTTGGTACAACCGGCCCATGAAATACAATCGGCCTGCGAAACTTTGGCGCTAAGTCCGTTCAACCAAGCTCTGTTCTCGAAGCTCGGCACTGCATGTGTTGCAAAGCCGAGTTCCGGTGAATCCCCTGTGACCGAAACTCCGATCTCACCACAGGCAAATTCCGCTTAGACAGTTTCCTCAGCGAGTCTTTGCCCTGCCTCTTGCCTCTGAATTAACGGCAATACCAGGGAGGATTTTTGTGATGAGTTCGGCGACGCTCCCTGCGGATGAAGTTCTTCCAAACGTGGCCTCTTCGACGATTGAGCAGCCCAACCGAGCTTCTCGGTCTGCAGTTTCCTATTTGAGGTTGCTCC
>CAIJTL010001029.1 GCA_903823545.1 uncultured Planctomycetaceae bacterium | reverse complement strand
TATTTTGGCAGCGCGAAGATCTTCGCTCAGATGGGAAAGGCATTCGCAGAGGCTTTGCTGCCTTTTCAGAAATAGACAAGAACCAAGAGTAAGAAAAAGAACACGGCTATCGTGAGAAGCACACCAAGATGCATGGTTGCGCTGCTGTTGATGGCCCATGAAGAAGCTCAAGAATGAAAAAGGGGAATGGGCAGTCCGGGATGATGAGCAGATCTCATTCAAGGTTGGCGGCGACAAGGTTCTGAAGGCTGGCCTCACGGTGGGCTACACCGGTTGTGCCGCAGATTGACTTTCTGATCGGCGATGCGGCCGTTGAGGGAATGAAGAGCCTGTTGAAGTCGGCATTTGCTGTGACGTGTTGGTCGGATTGCCCAAAGTGGTCCCGTAGCCCCGCGCTTTCAACTTGAGAACCCGACAGCCGGTATGCCTATTCCACGGAAACATGTCACTCACGGCAACTTCGCGATGCCTTCAACCATTGGCTTCAAAACAATCTTCCGTCGAACAGGAATTGGTAAATGGTGAACGGTGAACTTCTCTTGCTGGATGGTGCGACCGGCACGGAGTTGAACCGACGAGGGGGCGACACCGGCTTGCCATTGTGGTCGGCGAACGCGCTCACGTCTGATAGCGGGTTGAATGTGTTGCGGGAGATTCATCTCGACTATCTGAATGCGGGCGCGGACATCCTCACCACCAACACCTTTCGCACCCATCGCCGCGCGCTGGTTGGCAAAGGGCACTCCGCTCGCGAATTGACGAGACTTGCGGTGGCGACCGCCCAGGAGGCTGTCGCTGAATTTGGTCAACCTGCGAGAGTGGCCGGCTCCTTGGCCCCGCTGGAGGATTGTTATTGCCCCGACTTGGTGCCGTCCGATGACGAATGCCGCGCCGAGCACTCCGAACGCATCGAGCATCTCGTGGAAGCGGGAGTGGACCTGCTGTTGATCGAGACCATGAATTCCATTCGGGAAGCTGTCATCGCGGCCAAATTGGCGACGGCCACCGGCCGTCCCACCTGGGTCAGTTTTGTGTGCGACCGCGAAGGCCGAATCCTGTCTGGCGAGTCGGTAGCGGATGCCGCAGGGATGTTGTTACCGCTGGGAGTGAAGGCCCTGGGCGTGAACTGCGGTCCGGCTCACACATTGGCGAAACCACTGACCGAGTTGCGGGCGATCTGCGGCCCCGATTTTCCGCTCATTGCCTATGGCAACATTGGCTATGCCGACGAGGCGCAAGGCTGGATCAACACGGACGCCGAAAGCCCGGAGAGTTACTTGCAATATGCTCAAACCTGGCAGGCGCAGATCGTCGGCGGTTGTTGTGGCACCACCCCGGACCATATTCGCAAACTGAGAGTTGGAAGAAACCAAACAACATGAATCAGAACTACAAGACGCGAAGAGATTTTGCTCGATTCACCATGGCCCTCACGGCAGCCTCGCCGCCATCACCCCTGGCGGCATCGCCCGCCGAGGACAACCTCTATTCCAATCCCGCGCGAACTAACTTACTTGGCTCGCCATTCACCGACCACGCGGTCATGGAACGCGAAATGGCCGCCTCCACCCAAATGGGAAATATCGGCTAGTCTAACAGAGACATCATTCAAGGATCGTTACAGAACTCATGAAAACAGCATCGTTACTTTCTTGTCGTTTGATCTTCCGTTGCGTGCTTGCGGCGATTGTCTTCACCAACCTGTGTGTCGCCGCAGAGTCGAGCAAGACTCCGCCGGACCTCACACAAGATCGCGCCGTGGATCGCGAGCGAACTTACAACCTCGGAGCGACGGGGTTGCGAGGGTGGATTTAAACAAAACAATGAGTACCGCCCCCTTTGATCCCACAAGATCGATCTCGATGATTCTCCAACGAGGAGCTGTGCCATGAATCGGATTCTCATCATCACCGTGCTACTG
>CAIJTL010001028.1 GCA_903823545.1 uncultured Planctomycetaceae bacterium | reverse complement strand
TGATGATTGGCTCGAATGCGATTTTGTTGGATTAAGTATCGATTGATTAAAGACAAACGGACTTGGTGTGATTTGAGCGAGAGAAAAGTCGGCGAGTAACTGTTTGGCTGAAACGGCCGCTTGAGTTGGACGCAAGCCGCACGACCAAGCCAGCAATCCCAGCAGGTGTTCGGCAGAAACGCCCTGTTGTCGGAGCGTAGCCAATCGCGTGTCTCCGTGCCGTTTTGCGAGACGCCGTCCATCTGGTCCGACAACGAGGGGAACGTGAGCGAACGTTGGTGTTTTCCAGCCGAATGCCTCAAACATTTCCATCTGGCGGAAAGCACTGGGTAATAAGTCGTCACCGCGCAGTACTTCAGTGACTCCCATTGCATGATCATCGCAGACGACAGCGAGCTGGTATGCGGGAGTGCCGTCCATCTTGCCGACGACAAAATCTCCGAGTGCCTGTTTAACGATCGCTCGTTGATGTCCTGATACGAGATCGTTGAATTCGCGAATTGTTTCCGTTGTCCGAAATCGCCATGCGAACGGTCGTTCGCCGAGGGGCGTTGCATCTGCGGCTGTTCGCCCAGCGCACGTGCCGGGATAGATCGGCCCTTCGTGCTCGATGTGCGGAGCACTGGCAGCAGACTCGATGTCGGATCGAGTACAAGTGCAGGGATAAACTCGCTCGCGGAGTTTCAATCGTTCGAGTGCCTCGCGATACAACTCAACGCGCGCTGTTTGCACGTAGGGGCCATTCGTGCCGCCGATATCCGGACCTTCGTCCCAATCCAATCCCAGCCAGTGCAAGTCATCGATCGCTTGTTGTGCCGCCCCAGTTTTGACACGTGGCGAATCAATGTCTTCGATCCGCAAAATGAGCCGACCGCCTCGCGAACGAATCGACAACCACGCCAACAAATACGTCCGCGCATTCCCCACATGCTGTGCCCCCGTCGGCGACGGCGCGAGGCGGCCGACTGGTCTGTCGAATGATGTCTTGCTTTGCGACAACGGAATCTTCCATCAAGTTTGAACGGAGCGTGGCCCATGCTTAGCGGAGCAATGCCTCTCCCCTAAACTGCCGTCATCGTATCAAAACTTATTTGCTGAGTGAGATCAGCCAATTCGAGATTATGGACTGTGGATCTGCGAACGGAGCCAATCAAATGACGAAGAACAGTGCGGTTCAGCTTGTGGTCTGTATGACCTTAGCGCTCATAATGGCGGATTTGACAGTGAAAGCTGAATCGCCGCAGTCGAACGTTGGTTTCAGTCCTGATCCCGTTGCAGTGCAGCGATTTGATAAGGCTTGGAAATATCCACAGGCGGGTTGGCTGGTGTTGCACGTTGAAGGGACACCGTATCAGCGCGGAGTTCAGCACGGACGGTTGATGGCTCGCGAGATTGTGGACTACATCAAGACCACTGCCCGAGTTCGCAGTCACAAAGATCCGGAGGCGGCGTGGAAGTCGCTCCGACTCCTGACCGACACGGCGTTCCTCAGGCGATACGATGTGGAATGCCTCGAAGAGATGAAGGGGATTGCCGATGGCGCGGCGGTCGCTGGTGCGAAGATTGATGGACGACGACTCGATCTCTTGGACATCGTCACGCTGAACTCTGACGTAGAAGTTGGCTTTTTGGAGACAGCCTTGCAGGCGACTCCGACTGGGATTGATGAGCTGAAATTTGATCGACACCAAGCATCGCCCCCCGCGATCAAGAAACGCGAGATGTGTTCGGCCTTTGTTGCGACGACGCCTGCGACCGACAAATCGACGGGCGGCGTGATGCTAGGGCACATCACGATGTCGGATTTGAGTTTCGTGCCGCACTTCAATGTGTGGCTCGACATCACGCCGTCGAAGGGACATCGCTTTGTTTGCCAGACATTCCCAGGCGGCATTCAAAGTGGGCTCGACTACTACATCTCCGCGAGCGGTTTGATTGTCGCTGAAACGACGATTGATCAGACCTTCTTCGATGCCACCGGCGAAACCGAATCGTCACGCATTCGGCGAGCGATTCAGTACTCGAACACGATCGATGAAGTCGTTGCTGCGCTGAGCACGAAGAACAACGGCCTCTACACGAACGAGTGGCTCATTGCCGACACGAAGACCAATGAGATCGCGATGTTTGAACTTGGAACAAAGCACACAAAATTGTGGCGTAGCAGCCGTGACGAGTGGCCCGCTGGCACGAAAGGTTTTTACTGGAGTTGCAACAGCCCAAAGGATCGTGACGTGCTCTCTGATACGGTGCCGTCCGTTCGAGGAAAGCCGGTGAACCTCTCGCTACATCCATCTCGTCGCGATGCCGCGTGGCTAAAACTGTTCGACAAGCATCATCAACAAGGGGGACTGACCGAGGCATTTGGCTTCGAGGCATTTCAGACACCGCCGATCGTCGGGTATCCGTCATGCGATGCGAAGTTCACGACGTCGCTGATGGCGAAAGATCTGTCGTCATGGGCACTCTTTGGTCCGCCGCTTGGCAAAGCCTGGACGCCATCAGCGGAAGAGCTCGCTGCTGATCCCGATGCAAAACCCTTGATCGCGAATGATTGGACGCTGATTCGGACGCTCGATCTTTCAAAGGTTGAAGCGGCCAAGAACGTAGCCGATCACGAACCTTTTCCGAGCGATGACGAAACGAAAGAACCGACTTTGAAGTTTGAGCAGCGGCATCCGTTTGCTTGGCGAGGAACGTTGCGTGCCAAGAGTGATGCTGACCTCGGACTTGCGGCGGCGTTTTCTGAATATGAGAAATTAGTCGCCCTCGAACAGGCTTTCCGAGCTGATTCGAAGGAAGACAAGCTCGATCAAGCGGCTCAGGACACGGTCGATGTAGCACTCTTTACTTATCAATCAAACTGGTGGGCCGCGAGGCAACGACTCGGACGCGATTTTCCCCTTGCTGCGACGAAGCCCGATCATCGCAGCTTAGATTGGTATCCGATTGTGCTCGGACAAAATGTTGCAATGTTTGCGGATTTGCGACATGCGCTCGGCGCGGAAGAGTTTGTTCGGCAAATGGACTCGTTTGGGTTGAAGCACGCTGACCGTGAAACAGGCGTTGCTGAATTTCGATCGCACTTTGAAAAGAACAGGGAGAACGAATCGAAAGCCTCATCGAACACCAAGGCGATTTTCAGCAAATGGTTTGATCGAGACGTTGCTGCGCAGGATTACGTCCGAGGTCATTGGTCGGTTCATTCATTTGAGATGGAGCTAGACAAGGCTCTCATTGTGTTCGGCGGAAGCACAAACCTTGTCGCCAATCGTGAAATTGCAGAACGTCTACAACGAGCTGTTGCTCGCCGATTCGGGAACGCATACTTGCCGCTGAAGTCAGATCGCGAAGTGACCGACGCAGATCTCAAGAATCACCATCTGTTGGTCATCGGCGAACCGACAGGCAATCCACTGCTGTTGAAGGCGGCGGAAAAATCACCGGTGAAATTCGGAGCTCAATCATTCGCTGTACGCGGCGAGACATTCGCCGATCACGATAGCGGAGTCATTGCCGCCAGCGAGAATCCGTGGAACGATCGCTTCAGCGTCGTGATTTTCGCAGGTCTCAGTTCACGAGCGACATATCGTATTGCCGATGCGCTGTCGCCGGATGAAGAGACCTCGCCGCAGATCATCATCATGCCTGCAAATCGCGGATCGCGGCGGCTGGTTGAGCGATAGGTATGCCTGCTTGCCAAGACTCGTGGCTTAGGCGGCTTCGTCTTGAGCGTGCGCTGACCGAGGGAGGCTAAGACGGAACGTGCTTCCGTGTCCCGGACCATCGCTGGATGCAGCAAGTCGACCGTTGTGATCGGCGACGATGCGATGGCTAATCGGAAGCCCGAGTCCAGTTCCTTGGCCGCTTGGTTTTGTTGTGTAGAACGGGACGAAGATGTTTCGGAGCACTTCGGGTGTCATGCCGCAACCGGTGTCTTGGAATTCCACTTCGACGTGATCGGTAAATTCCTGCAAGCGAATTTCAAGCCGCCCCGTTGCGGTCCATTCGGATGACGCCGTCGTCGGTTCAATTGGTTTTGTAATGTCAACTGACTGCGGACCGGCAAGGCGAACTCGACGATCGGACGCTGCAGGCACCTCCATGGCATCGAGCGCATTTGCGACGAGGTTGAGGACGACTTGCTTCATTTCATTGGCATCGATTTCGAGAATGCAAGGAGCCGATCGTTCAAAGACGATCGAACATTGATGGTACTTGCTCATCGCTCGCACAAGTTTAATCACCTCGTGAATGATCAGTGTCAGGTCATTCAGCGAACGCTTTCCACCTTCACTCCGAGCGAAATCCAGCAGCTTCGCTGTGATTTGCTGGCAGCGAGCGGCCTCCGATTGAATCATCTTCAAGTAGTTTTCTGCCAACGCTCGATCTTGTGGTGCTGCTGATTTGCATAACGCTTCGACGCGTGAAAGCATGGACTCGCTCGTCCAGCGAATGGCTGTCAGTGGATTGTTGATTTCGTGAGCGATCCCCGCTGCGAGAAAGCCGAGTCCCGCCAGCCGCTCTTGCCGCAAAATTTGCTCGGTACGTTCGTGAACTTGCCGATCAAGATCGTTGCGAATTTCGACAAACCTCGCCGTCATGCGATTAAACGAATCAGCCAGTTCCGCGAATTCGTCGTTCGTGTTGAGCCGCAAGCGATACTCAAACTTCCCTTGAGCGACGCGTGAAGCCCCTTCGATCAACTTGGCCCACGGCTTAAAGATCCAGCGATAGCCGCCAATCACGACACCACCCAATAACAGCACGACTAGCACCGTCGAGATCGTGACCCACAAAAAACTGGCCCAATAAGTCTCGCGAGCCGACCGCAGCAAGCCGGTCAGGCCGGTGCCAAATTCCGGCAAGCCCATCGCGATGTCCGATACGACAGCCACTTTGATCATCAGCCGGGCGACGGTTTCATCCGCGATTTTTGAATCACCGAGATCAGGGAGTAACTCACGCAGTTCTTGCAGGCCGTGGTCGATCTCCCACAACCGCGTCTGAGCGATCTCGAATGTCGAAGGATATTCCGCCGCTGACAGGTTCCGCAGTTTGACCAACTCTTCTGCTAGCTGTGCTTCGGCGGCAATCAAACGCTCCTCGAACATCTGCTGTCTTGCGAGCCGACCTTTGTCAGAAGTCGGCAATAGTGGCTCATGCAAATCGGTCAGCGATTCAATCAACGTGTGCCGCTGCGGAACCAGCCGGAGATTGCGGTCTAAGTCGTTGACGACCTCTCGATAAGAAAGAATGGCCCACAAGCTACTCGCGGCCAAAGTCCCGACCATCGCCAGAACCAGCCCGACTCCCATCATCAACTTGCGGCGAACAGTAAACATCGCAGTCGTCGATCCCTGACGCACGAGGCAGAATGAATGGGCGGAGTTGTAGCGAATCAATCCGCCGATCGGCACCTCAGCTTGATAGGGCGATTAGACGCACCTGTTGTGTCCGGTCTCCTGACCGAGACACCTCCGCCCGACCGACGGTCTCGCGTATGACAACCCGGATGCTGTGGTGAGAATCGTTGGCCCGCTTTGAATGGGGATATCTGCGGACGAAAGCGTGGGGCTTGGTCAGGAAACCGGCCACTACTAGTGGTTGGACAAATTGAGATTGCGGGGTAGACCGGCTCTCCAGGGCCGGTCATTCGGGCCTGGAGACCCGAACTACGACCCCGCAATCTCAAGTTGTTCGACCACTAGGAACCGGCCACTACGAGGCGGCTCCTCTTCCGGCAAATTGTGCCGAGACCGTGAATCAGTCGTAGAACCGGCGGCTCGACTGCTTCTTTTGCGAAACATTGAGCAGGCGAACCGCCTACTCCGCGAGAAATCACAGCCTCTCTCCGGCAATAGCTGTTGAAGCCGGTTAGGTGCAAACGACCTGGCAGAGTCCGCTGAGTTGGTCATCTGGGATGACCTTTCCGATTGCGCCTGATTTTATCGCTTATGCCGGTTGTAGTGGCCGATGACCAACCTGAGAACTCAGCATAATCCGCAAAGTCTACCAATCCGGAATGTCTTGCGTGGCTGCTTCGGGCGAAACAGTCGGACGAGTTTGCCAGAACTGACAGGGGATCGAACGTGAAGCGCATACCTTGGTTGAAAGCATTTTGGAAGTCGATGAATTCCGCGACGCCGCGTCGCCGTGCTGTCACCATCGCTCCGTCGGAGAGTTTGGAAGAACGGCAACTGCTGTCGATCAACGCATTGTTTTTGGAAGCTTCCGGGGATCTGGAACTGCAACTGGGGCATAGCGACAGCGTGCGAATCAGCGAAGTGGGAGGCAACGTCCGCTTGGAACAGTCAGCGGACGGAGTGAACTACACGACAGTCACCAGCTTGCCGACCACGGCCGCAAGTGCCGTGAAGTCGATCATCATTGTGGGTGGCCAGGACGGTAACACGATCAATCTGAGCGGCGTCAGTTCCGTCGCCTTTACAGATTTAGCGTCGATCTCGATCGACTCTGGAAACGGCGACGACACGATCATCGGTAGCTTCGATTTAGCTGACAAGATCGACGGTGGTCACGGCAACGACACGATCAATGCGCTCGGTGGGAGCGACACGATCCTTGGGAACGACGGCGATGATGACATCAACGCCGGACCGGGAAACGACAGCATCAGCGGTGGCGACGGACACGATTCGATCGCTGGTGAAGCGGGCGATGACAACATCAATTCCGGTGATGGTGACGACAGCATTTCTGGCGGCAGCGGTGTGGACAATGTCTTTGCAGGTAATGGCGAAGATTTGATACACGGTGACGCCGGGGACGACGTGCTCAACGGCGACGGCGGCATAGATACGGTCTTCGGCGATGACGGTAACGACTCGATTCTCGGCGGCGAGTTCGCAGACAGTCTGCTGGGTGGTTCAGGCAACGACACAGTCAACGGACAAGCGGGCAATGACATCATCAGTGGCGGTGACGGTAACGATTTCCTGAAGGGGGGACTCGGCAACGATCTGTTGAGCGGTAACTCGGGGAACGACACGCTCAATGCGGAGGCGGGTAATGATCGCCTCATTGGCGGTGACGACAACGATTCGCTGTTGGGTGGTTCTGGGACCGACTCGCTGGAAGGCAACGCTGGCAACGACACGTTGCAGGGACAAGCGGGGAACGACACGCTCAACGGCGGCGGCGGTGCGGACAATCTCAATGGCGGCGACGGCAAC
>CAIJTL010001027.1 GCA_903823545.1 uncultured Planctomycetaceae bacterium | reverse complement strand
TTTTGCTTGCCGCTGTAGCGATCCCGATCTGGCTGCTGCGAACACGAGGACTTCGAGGTTTTTTCTCAATCGGTTGGCTCTTGCTGTTCTTTGCACTCTTCGTCAGCGTGAACTATTTCGGCGGATATGTCGCGATGGATTTGTGGTCGCCGTATTGGCTCTAAAACGAAACACCTTTTGTTGACACTCTGGGGAGATATTGATGAAAGCCATTCAGCTCGAAAAACCAGGTAGTTTCCGTCACATCGATATTCCTGAGCCGAATCAACCTGGCCCCGGCGAGGCGCTCATTCGAGTTCATCGCGTTGGCATTTGCGGCACGGACATCAGCGGATATCTCGGCAAGATGCCGTTTTACAGTTATCCGCGCATTCCGGGACATGAGTTGGGCGTGGAAGTGGTCGCGGTCGGTGATGGCGTGAGCAACGTCAAAGCGGGGGATCGTTGCTCGGTCGAGCCGTACATGAATTGCGGCGAGTGCTTCGCTTGCAAGCGAGGCAACAGTAATTGCTGTGAGAAGCTGCAAGTGCTGGGAGTTCACACCGACGGTGGGATGCGTCCGCAGTTCATTCTCCCCGCTCGCAAGCTGCACCCATCGGCCAAGCTGACATTGGAACAATTGGCCCTCGTCGAAACGCTGGGGATCGGTTGCCATGCGGTCGATCGAGCGAACCCGCAAGCGGGCGAGCATGTGCTGGTCATTGGCGCTGGCCCGATCGGTCTGTCCGTGATTCAGTTCGCACAGCTCACTGGCGCGACCGTCACGGTGCTCGACATGCACCAAGGCCGGCTCGACTTCTGCAAACAAACAATGGGTGTCGCCCACACGATCCGCTTTACTGGCGACGGCAGCGAAATGAAGACGCTGCAAGAGATCACAAACGGAGCACTCGCCAGCCACGTGTTCGATGCCACCGGCAGCCCAAAGTCGATGTGCAACGCCTTCAACTACGTTGGCCACACAGGAAAGATCGTCTTCGTCGGAATCGTCACCGACGACATCAGCTTCCCCGACCCGCTGTTCCACCGTCGCGAAATGACCATCTTCGCGTCCCGCAATTCACTCCCCAAGGATTTCGATCGCATCATCAGTCTGATTGAATCCGGTCGCATCGACACTCGCCCGTGGATCACCCACCACACCACGCTCGAAGGCCTGATCGACGTCTTCCCGTCCTACACAAAGCTAGAAACCGGCGTCATCAAAGCGATCGTGGAAGTGTCGTGATCTCGTAGCCAAAAGCTGCCAGCTTGCGCCTACTAGGATTCCAAAGCCTCGACCGCGTATGCTGCGGCGGCGCGGACGGAGGGGTATTTGTCGTTGGACAGGGCTTTGATCGCGGGGATCGCGCTCGCTGCTGCGGGGCCGATGGCGGTGAGAGCTTCGGTGGCAGCGAGTCGGACTGTCCCTCGATCGTCTTGAAGTTGTCTCATGAGTCCTTCGATGGCCGGGGCACTGGCTGGGCCGATGGCGGCGAGCGCTTTGCAGACTGCTTCGCGGACACCGAAGTCTTTGTCGTTGAACAAGTCAATTAAACGCGGGACTGCCGCTGCTGCTCCGGGGCCGATGGCCGCAATCGCTTTCGTGCAAGCAGTTCGGACGGCTCGATCGATGTCTTCAAATTGCGCGATGAGTGCGGGAATAGCAGCTTTCGCTTCGGGTCCGATTCCGCCAAGTGCTCGAGCAACGGTCTCTCGTACATCGCTGTCGACGTGAGTCAACTCGGCGGCAAGTTTCGGGACAAAGATCTTGGAGAGCGAACCGATCTTGCCGATCGTCTCCGCCACCGCTTCGCGAGCAGGTTTGTCAGGATGTGTGACTCGATCGACGAGCACGGGCAATGCGTCTTTGGCAATCGGGCCGATGCCGCCGAGTGCTCGCGCGGCGACTTCGATCTGACGCGGTTCGACATCTTTCAGCCAATTGATGAATTCAGGAATCGCTTCCGCCGAACCGGGGCCGATCCGACCAAGGGCATCGCCCACTTTCAGACGAACGCCCATGTGCTTATCAGAGAGCAAGCGAAGCAATTGCGGAACGGCCGGTCGCGCGTCCTTGCCGAGCAGTCCTAAACCCTCGGCAGCATGAGCACGCTCCGCAGGGATCTTGCTATTCAAGAGTTCGAGCAACGGTTGCAGTGCGGCTGATCCGAGCGACTTCAACGCGGAGACGGCGGCTTCGGAAACGTAATTCTCATCGCTTGATCGAGCTTTCAACAATGCTCGAACGGAGCTGGGCTGTTTCGATTCCCCGAGTGCTTCTGCCGCGCGAACACGAAAATTTGACGGCACCGCGTCCAACGAGAGTACGATCCGCCAAAACCAATTCATTTTGATCTCCCATCATCGAACCAAATCGAAGCGACAGTCTGAGTATGCGTTCATTGAGGTTGTGATTTACGCTTCGAATTCCGCGACGAACTCTGGCGATCACAACGTCCAAGCATAGCTCACGCTTCTTATCGGGGGCCGCACGATGGTTAGTCTGGTTCATGTCGTCAACTGAGGCGACTGGTTGATGCAGGGCGTCGAGAATATAGTCGCCACAAAATATCGTGGCCGACAAACCGTGCGTCGGTGCGGTCACGGAATTCTCGAACTATTGAGGTGAGATCATGAAGTGCTCGCGTTCGCTATTGCAGGCATTCCTGGTTGTGCTGGTGGTCTGGTGGCCGGCCTTGCCGAGTCGCGGTGACGACAAACCAACGAAAGACGCGGCAACACTGGCGGATTCGCGCTATGAGCTTCGCAAGGACCACGATCCGAACGGTATCGGTAAGTTTTATCTAGGACGCGAGATCGCACATGTGATGGGCTTTGGCCCAATGGGGCAGGGGGCCGAGTGGCTTGAGCGAGCGGTCCGTGAGAAAGAAGAAAGGCTCTCGCTGTTGATCAAGTCGCTCGACTTAAAGCCCGGGATGGTCATCGCTGATATCGGCGCGGGGAGCGGTGTGATCAGTGTCTTGATGGCGGAGAAAGTTCTGCCCGAAGGAAAGGTGGTTGCAGTCGATGTGCAACAGGAGATGCTCGATCGCCTGCGAGACAACCTTAAGAAGATGAAAATCACAAACGTCGAACCGCTCAGGGGGACGCAGAAGACAACACAACTCAAGCCGAGTTCAATTGATCTGGCCATCATGGTTGACGTGTACCACGAACTCGAGTTTCCCTACGAGATGTTGCTGGATATCTCAAAATCATTGAAGACTGGCGGGCGCTTGGTCTTTGTGGAATATCGCAAAGAAGACCCGGAAGTCCCGATTAAACTCGTTCACAAGATGACCGAAGAGCAAGTGAAGAAAGAAGCGGCGTCACCGGAGTTCGGGTTGAAGTGGTCGAAGACAATCGGCGTGTTGCCGTGGCAGCATGTCATTGTGTTTGAGAAGCAACCGGCGAATGACTCCACCCGATGAATCCTCAATAGAAGAGCCAACAGATGGTTGAACCTCGCAGTTCGATTTTGAATCGCTTTCGTCAACAGGTTTCCGCAGGCAATCCGATTGTTGGTGGCGGCGCTGGGACTGGCATCAGTGCCAAGTGCGAAGAGGCTGGCGGTATCGACTTGATCGTGATCTACAACTCTGGTCGCTTTCGGATGGCTGGTCGCGGTTCACTTTCCGGCATGATGCCGTACGGAAACGCGAATCAAATCGTCAAAGAGATGGCGTTTGAGGTTTTGACCGCAGTCACTCACACACCGGTCCTCGCCGGAGTTTGCGGGACCGATCCGTTCATGATCCGCGACTTCTTCCTGCAAGAATTGAAAGCTCTAGGCTTCGCGGGGATTCAAAACTTTCCAACCGTCGGCCTGATTGACGGGACCTTTCGGCAAGGTCTCGAAGAAACAGGAATGGGCTATTCGCTGGAAGTGGATTTGATCAAAGCGGCCCGCGATCTCGATCTGCTGACGACTCCGTATGCTTTCACGCCGGACGAAGCACGACTGATGACATTGGCCGGAGCAGACATTGTTGTTGCTCATATGGGGCTGACGACGAACGGTTCAATCGGTGCAAAGAGCGCGAAGTCGCTCGACGACAGCGTCCACCACGTTGCCTCCATCGCGGATGCGGCGAAGTCCGTTCGCAGCGATGTCTTCGTGTTATGCCACGGCGGCCCCATCGCCATGCCAGGCGATGCACAATATGTGCTAGGCCGTGTTCCCGCCTGTGATGGCTTCTACGGAGCCAGTTCGATGGAACGGCTGCCGACAGAAATTGCTGTGACGCAGCAGACGCGCGATTTCAAGGCTATGACACTTCGTCGAGCTTGAGCGATCACTATCGCATGGGAATCGCGACTCAATCCCCACTGAGGCAAGCTCAGCGGGGATTGAGCCATGCAGTCTCAATCGTTCCAACCGTGGGCGTCGCGAACTTTAATCATTGCTCCGAGGATCGTGTTCCAGGTCTTCGGATCTTCGAGTGTTGCGTTCGGGAACATGCAGCCGTCCCAGCAGA
>CAIJTL010001026.1 GCA_903823545.1 uncultured Planctomycetaceae bacterium | reverse complement strand
TGAAGATGATCCGGTCAGACGATTCCGCACCGAGCAGATTCGCCGCTCGCAGTCGACACCGAGCGATGACCGAGTCCACTTCCGAAGCCGCTCGTGTCGCCCCGCGTCCCGCAGCGACACCGAGTTCGCGATGATACCGATCCATCGCCGTCATCACGCCTTCCGGCTTCGGCCAACTCGTCGCCGCGTTGTCGAGATATGTGCGAGGCATACGAAACTCGAAACTCGAAACTCGAAGTGTTCGATGATCACTGACCCCCGAACTGCAAAATCCAGCTATCGAAGTCTCTATCCTCCAATCGAATACATCGGGCGATTTGGTTGGATGAACTTGGCGGTGTTGATTTGGTGTCCTTCCCACTTGGCGGCAACAGATGATCGGACGGCTTCAGCGATTTGGGAATCAGTTCCTCCGCCGCGAAGCAAGCCTCGAATGTCTGTCTCCTCCAAACTGAAAAGACAGTTACGAACCTTGCCATCTGCGGTGATTCGAAAGCGGTCGCAGTTCATGCAGAACGGCTGGCTGACGGAGGCGATGAAGCCGATGCGGCCGACGCCATCTTGGAAGACAAACTCGGTCGCGGGAGCGTGCGGGTTCTGATCGGGGATCGGAATCAGCGGCATGATTTCCGCCGACAGTCGTTCGATAATTTCGTGAGCGAACAAGACCTTGTCTCGCTCCCAAGCGTTGTCGGCATCGAGCGGCATGAATTCGATGAAGCGGATTTCAGCACCGGTTTTTCGAGCGAACTCTCCGAACGGAACGATCTCGCTTTCGGTCATCCCGCGCACAGAGACCGCATTCACTTTGACTGGATCAAAGCCGACTCGCTGCGCGGCCTGAATACCTTCGAGAACTTTTTCATAGCCTTCGCGACGTGTGATCTCTTTGAACTTCACTGGATCGAGCGCGTCGAGTGACACGTTGATTCGTCGCAGGCCCGCATCCCATAACTCTTGGGCTTGTTCGGCGAGCAAGATGCCGTTGGTGGTAATGCCGATGTCGTGGATACCTTCGATCGCAGCAATCATCGCGACCAACTTACTCAAGTCTTTCCGAACGAGTGGCTCGCCACCGGTCAGCCGGACTTTGTTGACACCCAAGCCGACGCAGATCCGAACGAAGCGTTCCATCTCTTCAAACGACAGCAGATCGGCTCGAGGCATGAACTGCACGTTTTCCGCCGGCATGCAGTAGAAGCAGCGAATGTTGCAGCGGTCGGTCACGCTGATTCGCAGATTGTTGTGGACTCGGCCGAAGGAATCGACCAGCGGTTCGGACATGATGTTCAATCTGAGATTTCAAATTTGAGGTTGTGTGCCGTTGTTATCGACGCCGGGATGGACCCATTCGGTGGACCCGTCGCTCCAGTTTTCTTTTTTCCAAATCGGAACGACCTCTTTCAATCGGTCGATCAAATATCGTCCCGCGTCAAACGCTTGATGCCGGTGAGGGCAACTGACGGCGACCGCCACGCTGATATCGCCCAGCTCCAAATGTCCGAGCCGATGCACGATCCCCGCCTCAATGACTGGCCAACGTGACCGAGCTTCCGCTTCGAGCTCTCGCAGCTTGGCCTCCGCCATTTCAGGAAAGCCATCATAGTCGAGTGCCACAGTTTGTCGCCCTGCGGTCATTTCTCGGACGGTTCCAAGAAACAACACGACCGCTCCCGCTTGGTTTGAGCGAATTGATTCCGTCAATGCGGTGTAGTCGATGGTGTCGTGAGTGAGTTGAATCATGATTCCGATAGGTGTGAAAATTTCCAGGCGATGATGACTGCTCGCACAATCCCCCACCCGGCGAATGCCGGTAGAACTCCCAGTAGAGGTGGTAACGTAAAATGAGCTCGGCAACCGGTGAAAAGTCCGAGGGCTCCCAAGGCGAGCATGATCAAACCCAAAACGAATGCGATTCCGCAGCAAATTCGATCGAAAACATTCATCTCTTGGTGTCCTCGTGCGAGATTCAACTCACGGATTACCCGCCGCTCACCGGAGGGAAGACTGCCAAATCTTGGCGGCCGCCGATGCGCGTCGTCGGCGAAGCATAGTCGGTCCCGACCGCAACCAGCAGGCTCGCGAGCAACGGTTGTAATGCCGGTGAGTGCTCGCCGAGCGCGATTCGCAAATCAGCGACCGTCGCCGATTCGGGAAGATCGAGTTCGAGTTCCGCCGCACCGACCAAGTCACGGGCTTTGGCGAAGAGTTTGAGTTTGGTTTTCATGATTGTTCTACGTTGTAACCAGCCTCTTCGTCGCACGTTTAAAACGCTGGCTCAGTTCGGGCATCAGTCCATACGAGAGGGCCAGTAATTTCAATGGATGCACGGTGGGGATTG
>CAIJTL010001025.1 GCA_903823545.1 uncultured Planctomycetaceae bacterium | reverse complement strand
TCATCGCGCGTCGCGATCGAGAACTCGTTGAATCTGTTAACTGACGTCCGCTTCAATCACCCATCGTTGGACGCTCCGGTTTAATCGACTGAAGCGTTGCTTTGCGGGCTTGGGGCCGCTTCGGTAGGCCATTGGCCGACGCCGAATTCTGGCTAGCCTGGCCTCGATCCCGTCAGGGGTTAAGCTGATTAACCAAGAACCGACCCCGGTCATCCCAAGTAGAAATGCCAGCGACAAAAAGTTCGATTGGCGTCCTCTTGCCTCCACTCCGTTCAAAAGAGTCCTTGATCTGGATCAGATTGAGGGCTCTCTTTCTTTTGTAGAGCGGGATTTTTGTCACGTTCTGTTTTGTTCGGCAAAATTCAATTTCCAGGCTGCGTGAACAACGAATTGCCGGAAAGTCAGCGATTTCGGGAAGTTACTGAGTTCAACTCTCCCCGCCGCCTTGCTTTGGGCGATTCTGCGGGTTGAATCTTTCGAACTCGCAGCTAACAAGCGGTTTTAAGGGCAATTGAAAAACAGGTCCGAGAACGCTGACGACTCAGCGTTGAGAATCATTTGGGGAGGCTGGGAAGTGAGATTGGAGCTATTGCTTGGGCTGTGAGATATTGAGAGGTATGGCTTGTGCAATTTCCCATTCATTGCCAAAGGTGTCCGCTCAGGTGCAGCAACAGGTCGAGCAAAGCGGCGAGCGACTCTGGCGTTTGAAGGATTTTGGTGACCTACCGTTTTCCGCAGTGGCTCAAGCGTTATCTCGGCTGACGCGAGCGGGAGTACTTGAACGGCTCAGCAAAGGAATCTATTACCACCCGCGAGCGACGGCGTTCGGCATGCGCAGCCCCAACCCTTCGGCAGTTCTAAGACTGGCCAGTCACCGCAAGAAGATCTTTCCGGCGGGAATTTCAGAAACGAACCACCTTGGCTTTATGACGCAGACAACTCGCACGGTGGAAGTCGCCGCGAGTTCGCTCAGTCAACCTCGCAAGCTGATGCGAGAAGAGACCGTAATTCACTCACGCTGTCCGGAAGCATGGTCGGCTTTGTCGGATGAAGCAGCGGCAATGCTCGGCTTTCTCCGTCGTCGCGGTGAAACCAGCGAACTTTCGCCGCACGCGACGGTCGAACGCCTGACGAATTTGATGTCTGTGAAAGGACGCTTTGAGCGACTACTGGCTGTCGCTGAATCCGAGCCGCCGCGAGTGCTCAACCCTTTGGCGAAGAGCGCGATGATCGTCTCATCGAAGTCACTGATCCGCCGCTGATGCTTGTGAACGAGCAATGGCCCGAATGTGCCGTTCCGATCGCGCGGTGTCGCCAGCGTCAGTTGGTCCATGTCCCCTTGCACCGTCTTCTTGGAATGCCCATTCCGCCGATTGCGAGGTGGACTCGGCAAGCCTTCCGGCAACTCTCTGTTGGAGGCCGCCCCTTCAGGAGCCTGTGTCTCCGTGACCGGGCTCGCCGTGTCGGCCTGAATGGCCAGCTCCCGCCGGCCCAAATGCACGTCCAGTTCGACATCGAGCACCCGCTCCATCACCGAATTCATCATCATCCGCATCATCGCACTCAAATCCTGCTGAGTCCGAATCTGACCAGCCATCTGAGTCGCCCTCCGCTCGTTCCTGAAGTTCCGCATCGATGCTCACATTTCCTTTGTGTCAGATTCCTTCCTTCACACCAAGAATTGTCTCTCCTTCCAACCCACTGACACAAGATTTCTGACAGGCTCCGCCGGGTCAGTCGAGATAGGGATTGATCGGCTGATCGGCAACTCGGTCGAGTTGTGCGGTGATCAGTTCTCGAAAAAGGAGGAGCACGCCAGTGGCATGCTCCCCTTTGCCTTTTTCAGTACTCCTACGACGGAAAATCAATTGTTGACGTGCGAATCGGCGCGCTAAAAGTGTGCGGTTTTCGGGCTTAAATCAGCGACTTTTCGGGCTGAGGAAATTGATCGTAGGCGATTTGACTTCCTCGCCAAATTAAGCGCGCGGTCTTTCCTGCACAGTCTGCAAATGCGGTTGAGTGATCCGATAACTCAGGCGCGTCAGCGACTTTATCGAAACGGACGAAGCGGAACTCAGTCTCAAAGCATCGATTGTGTTCGAGCCACCGATCCGAGCCGTCTGCATCTCATAGATACTCACCGCTGCCGTTGAATACTACGTAACAAAAAAACCATTAGTAAACCCATTACCAAACACTCAGGAATGGCACTGCGAGGAACGCAATGAAGAGCACGAACCTTGTTATGGCGATGGTGATGTTGCTGAGTGCGGCGACATTTGCCGTCGCCAGTGAACCGGTCATTCAGCCAGTTGAATATCTCGAAGAGATGTTTGATTCCAATAGCGTTTTGGCAAAGCCGCTTGGTGACTCCGGCAGCCAAGAGGCAACGAGTTCGATTTTCGACGGTGGCCAGCGGCCAACGTTTATGAGCGATCATTGCTTCGACAATTTCATTGGCCCAGTGAGCAACCCCGTTTTGTCGAAAGACGCTCGGTCTCTGACAGAAGCACGCTTGTTGTTCATTCAAAACAAAATTGATCCACAACACCCACTTGGCAGCGGGGACATTCAGGCCTATGCCATGCAAATCCGTTTGGCCTTGACCGAACGGTTGACATTGATCGCCGACAAAGATGGTTACGCCGTGATTAGTCCTGCAAGTGGGCGTACGCAAAAAGGTTGGCTCGATCTGGCTGCGGGGCTCAAGTACGCGTTCATTCGCGATGTTGAAAACCAGTTCTTGCTCACCG